>JAWOEM010000027.1:0-4426 GCA_046482785.1 Salinivirgaceae bacterium | reverse complement strand
AAGCGCGAAGGTTTGGCAGAACAAACCCTTATGGGCTTAGGCTTTACAGCAAAAGATTTCACACGCTCCACATCGGAGTTTAGTGGCGGCTGGCGCATGCGTATTGAATTGGCCAAAATTTTATTGCAACGGCCAGACGTACTTTTGCTCGATGAGCCCACGAACCACCTCGATATTGAAAGTATATCGTGGCTCGAAGAGCTCCTGAAAAATTACAGCGGCTCTGTAATTATGGTTTCGCACGACCGGGCATTTTTAGATGCCATAACAAATCGAACTATCGAAATATCAATGGGGAAAATTTACGATTATCCGGTGCCCTACACCAAATACAAAGAGCTAATTGCCGAAAGGCGTGAGCAACAAAAAGCGGCTTACGAAAACCAGCAAAAGAAAATAAAAGAAACAGAAGATTTTATAGAAAAATTCCGGTACAAAGCCACAAAAGCCGTTCAGGTGCAAAGTAGGGTTAAGATGCTGGAAAAAATGGATCGAGTAACTATCGACGAAACCGATTCAACAGTAATGAACTTACGCTTCCCGCCTGCTCCGCGTTCTGGCGACGTAGTTTTAGTTGCCGATGAAGTGGGCAAACGCTACAACGATAATTTGGTGTTTAGTGGCGCCACATTCGATATTGAACGAGGCGACAAAATTTCGTTTGTAGGAAAAAACGGCGAGGGAAAAACAACGCTCGTACGCATCATAATGCAGGAGATTGATTACGATGGGCATTTAAAAATTGGGCACAACGTAAAAATAGGTTACTACGCACAAAACCAACCGGAAGCGCTAAACCCGAACAAAACCGTATTCGAAACCATCGACGACATAGCCGTGGGCGACATGCGCACCAAAACCCGCGATATTTTAGGATCGTTCTTGTTTAGCGGAGAAGATATAGAAAAGCCGGTAAGCGTATTAAGTGGTGGGGAGCGAGCTCGCTTATCGTTGGCCTGCATGCTATTAGAGCCCGTAAACCTTTTGGTAATGGATGAGCCAACTCACCATTTGGACATGTTCTCGAAAGATGTACTGAAACAAGCACTAAAAAACTACAACGGGACTCTCATTATGATTTCTCACGACAGGTACTTTTTAGAGGGACTAACGGAAAAAACATACGAATTTAGAGACAAGAAAGTTATTGAGCACTTGGGCGGAATTGAAGAGTTTATCAGAAAACGAAAACTAGACAGGCTTAACGAGCTGAACGCAACAGCTGAACACAAAACAAACAATCAAGTGCAGGACCAACCCAAGCAGGTTGATAATAAAAAACGGTACGCAGAACGAAAAAACCTTGACCGCGATATTCGAAAAATGGAACGAGAGTCCGAAGAAAATGAAAGAAAGATAGAAAAACTGGAGCAACAAATTGATTCAATAAACGAAAAATTGGCCAATCCGGAAGATGCAAATTACGAAGAAGACACCAAAACATTGCACCAACTGGAATCGGAGCTTGCAAAAGCGATGAAAGACTGGGAAAAAGCACTTGCCGATGTGGAAAAGCTTGAGAAAGAACGCAAAGCGCTTTCATAGTTGGCGCAAAAAAAAACGAAAAGCCACCCGCTTTCAGGTAGCTTTTCGTTTTTTATAGGTTATTTTCAAATCACTAAATGTAAAAATTCAAACCACCTCCAATAAAATGATACCCAACATCGGTAACATTAATTGAGGCTTCGAAAATAAATGCCATATTTTTCTTGATACCAACCTCCAGACTAATGGGAATCCAGCCGATAAATTGAGTGTCCTTCCCATCTTTCTCTCCTTTATCGTTATAATTATCGATAAAGTTAATGTCCAGATCGAACCCTGAGGTCAGCCGCACATCGCTGCGTATGGGGTACGTACCCAAAATATTGCCATCTAAACCAAAATCTCCAAAATGGTGCGCACCTCCCATTACAGAAAAGTAACGCCCTAATCCAAACTCTACATCACCACCAATATACTCACCATAATCGCTTAAAAAACCAAACTTCAGAGCCAAATCAACGCCTTTTGTGAGTCCATATCCGGCATGGCCAAATAGCATAAACTCGCTATCGCCATTAATCAATATTGCAGGCTCAAACCCTACGCTCCATTTCTTTGGCTTAAGCGTTTGTCCGGTGCTGAAAGTTTGTGAATAGCCAATGGCAGTAGTCAATAAAACTACTAATGTTAGTGTCAACGTTTTTTTCATGTTTTCTTTTTTTTAAATTTACAGCTACAAAAATAACTAATTGAAATTTCAGTTATGTTAATCTTTTATTAATATTGGTTAACAATTCCAGTCCTTTGATCAACTGTTCTGTATCGCGTTTATTCAATGCATTAATATTAACAGGCGGATATTTAAAAAGTTCACCACGGTCTTTACGAAAAACCACCAACATTTTTTTAAGACCGAAAAACGAAGGTTTAATCTCGTAGCCGTAAACCTCTGCAGCTTTTATCTGAAATCGCTTGTATTCCTTGTTCAGTGGCGCTAAACCAAAATACTTGATGTGCAATTTCTTTTTATCGATGGAAATATTTAAATAATTAAAATCTAAAAAATTGAGCGCTATGTAAAGTAATGCAATTACAACTGCCAACGTCACAATAATTTCGAATCCCGAGCTAATATCGAATATGATCAAGGGACCAACAGTAAACACGAATAAAAACGGCAATGCGAAAAATACAAGTTTAATTCGCTGAGCATTCGATCTATTTTCTATATTCATACTATTTATTTTTCTGTTTTTCTACGTTTCTGTTCCTGCAAAATCAGCGACAACTCCCGCCCTGTTTGTCCGGCCACGGAGGTATTTTCTTCGGCGCGACGAATGAGGTATGGTGCCACATGTTTCACCGGGCCGTACGGAATATATTTTGCCACATTATAGCCTGCTTCGGCCAAATTATAGCTTATATGATCGCTCATGCCGTACAACTGAGAAAAATAAACCCGGGCATCATTTTTGGCCAGTTTCTTCTCCTCAATTATTTGAGTAAGCAGTAAATTGCTTTCTTCGTTGTGCGTTCCGTTAAATACATTTAAAATATCGATGTGTTCCATTGAGGTGCGTAATGCATCGTTATACATTCTGTCTGTATCATTTTTGGTAGCATTAATTGGCGATGGATAGCCCTCCTGTTCAGCCCGGGCGCGTTCTTTTTCCATGTAGGCACCTCGCACAAACTTCACTCCGGCAAAAAAGCCTGATGTACGGGCTTTCGCGATTAGGTTTTTCAAATATTCAAGTCTGTCTGTGCGATACATTTGGAGCGTATTAAAAACCACTACTTTTTCTTGGTTGTACTTGAGCATCATTTCTTCTACCACATCATCAATGGCTTGCTGAAACCAGTAATCCTCGGCATCGATGAGCAATCGAACATTATTTTCAGAAGCCTTTTGCGCCATGGTATCTATTCGTTGGGCAAAAGCCTTGTACTGTTCCTGTTCGCCGTCGGTTACACTTTCGTTAAATGATATTTTTTTTAAGATACGCGTGTCAATCATCGCCGTTGGCTTAAATACCGCAAAGGGGATATTGGCATTTGCGCTGGCATTTTCAATAGTACGCAGTGTTTCTTCAAAAGCGTGCTTAATGCCTTCTTCTGTGCTGGTTCCCTCAACGGAATAGTCCAAAATAGATTGCACATTCGATTTGGCCATTTTTTCCACTACCGGCTCACATTCTGCAATGGTTTCTCCTCCCACAAAATGACGGTAAAGGGTTGGCTTAATAGCCCAACCTATGGGTAAATGAACTTTTTGCGCTATTCCCAACGCCATTTTACCAGAAAGCACCAGCCAATTTTTACTAATGCTATTAAAAAGAAATTTTGCGCGACGTAAATCGCTATCAGTTTTATCCTGAAAAGCTATCTTTGTATTATTAAAGTCCATATGCGTGTTATATTTATTAAAAATTCAATACTAAAATTCAAGAACCCGATTGATATAAGTTACGTCACCGCTAAATATAATTAAATGACATTTACAGCAAGCATCGCTGACACACTATCAGCATATCTATTAAACAATACGTTCTCCTCTGTTTTTGTAGTCACCGATGAAAATGTTTACAAAAACTGTTTTACTGCCATTGATACCCAGAAACAAATTGACACGAAAAATGTATTTATTCTGGCTCAGGGCGAAAATACAAAAAATATAGATACGTGCATATTTATATGGAGTGAATTAAATCGGCTGGGAGCCGATCGCAAATCGTTAATAATAAACCTTGGAGGAGGAATGATTACCGATTTGGGTGGTTTTATTGCATCGACATACAAACGCGGCATCCGATTTATCAACATTCCCACTCAGCGCCGGAGTGCAGGCGTGGGTCAGGGACGAACTCCTGGCCCAGTACGCCGAGTCGCTGGGGATCACCGACCCCGAAGGCGTCCGTCTGGCCATGGAGCGTGCCCGGCA
>JAWOEM010000255.1:0-4835 GCA_046482785.1 Salinivirgaceae bacterium | reverse complement strand
AAGTGGTCGAGGGCGAGGAAGAGCACGAACAGCGCGTCCGCGCACGACGTCAGAACGCCGCAACGCTGCATCGGGCGCTGCTGCCGGGGCTGCTCTCCCACCTGGGCCTGGCGATCGAGTTTAAAAGTTCATTTCGGTTTTCTTTCGTCGAAATGCAAGAGTTGGAATATTTCAGTAGTGTTTTGTCATGGTTTACCTTGTCACAGTTACATTCTCTTGATTAAATTGGAAAGGCGCGATATTGCCCTGAATCAATCTATGATTTCGTTAGGCTCATGTACCATGAAACTTAATCCGGCAAATTCCATGTTTGCCATTACATGGCCCGAGTTTGCTAATGTACATCCATTTGTTCCGGCCGATCAGGCTGCGGGATACCACGAGCTGATAACAGAACTGGAAGCCGACTTGTCTGAAATTACCGGATTTAAAGCTTGTTCGCTTCAGCCCAATAGTGGTGCTGCGGGCGAGTACACCGGCCTTATGGTGATACGTGAATACCACAAAGATCATGGACAAGGAAATCGTAATGTGGTTATTATTCCATCTTCCGCCCATGGAACAAACCCTGCTAGTGGTGTAATGGCCGGCATGGAAGTGGTCGTTGTAGATTGCGATGATAATGGAAACGTTGATCTCGATGATTTAAAAGCCAAGGCAGAGAAACATAAAGATGCCCTTGCTGCATTTATGATTACTTATCCTTCTACCCACGGAGTTTTTGAAAGCCGCATACGCGAAATGAACCAAATTATTCATGACAATGGTGGTTTAGTTTATATGGATGGAGCAAACATGAATGCGCAGGTAGGTCTTACAAGTCCGGGAATTATAGGCGCCGATGTTTGCCACCTGAACTTACATAAAACCTTTGCTATTCCTCATGGAGGTGGTGGCCCCGGTGTAGGCCCTATTTGTGTAAACGCCAAACTGGAACCGTATTTGCCATCGAACCCCTATAAAAACGGGCGGAGAGAAACCATTGCAAGCTGTGTCGGGTGCGCCTTATGGAAGTGCCTCGGTATTGCCTATTACGCATGCCTATCTGAAAATGCTGGGCACCGAAGGGTTGACCAAAGCAACCAAAGTTGCTATTCTGAATGCCAACTATATGGCTGCATCGCTTAAGGGATATTACGAAGTTTTATATACTGGAGAAACCGGACGGTGTGCACACGAAATGATTCTTGAATGCCGCAATTTCCGTCAGGAGTATGGTGTAGATGCAACAGATATTGCCAAGCGTCTAATTGATTATGGTTTCCATGCACCAACACTGTCGTTCCCGGTTCACGATACATTGATGGTTGAACCTACCGAAAGTGAATCGGTTGAAGAGCTCGATCGTTTTGTTGAGGTGATGATTGCGATAAAAAAAGAGATGGAAAGTATCAAAAATGGCGAGGCCGATAAAGAAGATAACTTGCTGAAAAATGCACCGCATACAGCAGAAGAGGTTGCAGGCGACGAGTGGAAGCACAGCTACACACGTACTCAGGCTGCTTATCCGCTTGAGTGGATACGTGCCAATAAGTTTTGGCCGTATGTAGCGCGTGTAGATGATGGTTATGGAGATAGAAACTTGATTTGCACCTGTGCCCCAATCAGTGAATATCAATAGGCTATTGCATGTTGACATATTTGAGTAATAATCACTCAAAATTTAAAGGAAAATAATTGAATATAAATGGGAAGTTGAATAAATCAGCTTCCCTTTTTTTATTCGTATTCCCAGCTATATGGCGCTTTTTAGTTAATCAAGGCCGTAGGCCTGATATTATGGTAGGAAGGTAGTACGGAAACCCAGATCGCCGTGCCGTAACGCTCATTTTTTGCACCACCGAAATTATCGGCGAAAAGCGACTGGAAGAAGAATTGAGAGCTTCCGTTTTCTTGGGCAACTTTTTGAAATATGTCAAAGAAGAACCTTAACGCTGTTTTTCTGTTGCGCCGCGTGCTCTTTCGCCGATAATTCTTTTATTACAATGAATTTGCGATGCATCGCGGCGAAATTCCATTTTTCGATCAATTTTTTTACCATAATTCCGCGCCAATTGGCGCTTTTTAGGTCGTGCCCAAGGCCGTAGGCCTGGTATTATGGTAGGAAAGCTGGACATGTAATTACAAGTCTTTAAACACGCGAGCCAGTGAAAACCCCGGTGCGTCTATGCGTAAATCCAGAAAGTACCCAAAGGGAGTTTGGTGTACAATATAGCCGGCGTTGGTCATTTTTTCTTCGGCCTTATCGAAAATGGTTTTTGTTAATTCAGGCTCGGCTTTACTATCAGATAAATGCGCAAACGAGTGCAAAATGAGGGTTTGCGCATTATTCTTTTTCATTATCCATTTTAAATTTTTCACCAATTTTTTTAGCACATCATTTTCTCGCTCAGTGTCTTCTGCTTCAACCTGAATAAAAGCAGTTTGAGCTTTTTCAAAATTGTAACTTTCTGTATGCGAATCAGCATCATCGAGCGTTTTAGTCGTTGGCGTATAACCAAATTTGTTGGTGTAAATAAGTAATAACTTCATATCTGTATTTTATTTTTGACAATTCATTTTATAAAGAAACAAGACACCCAGCGCGGCTATTCCTGTATATGTGGCAAAAAATGCATTAAACCCAATGATGGCAATAAAACTTCCTCCCAAAAGTGGAAATAATACGGGTAAAATATTTCCTGCACCTGCAATACCCGTGTATAGAGCCCTGTTTTCAATTGTCGATATTTCTAGTAACACCCCACTATTGGCAATTTGGTATAGCGTTAAGAATACGCCGCCCATAAAAAATGAGATATAATAAAACCAAACGTTTGATGGGAATATCCAAGCAGCGGCGGGGTAAATGAGTGTTAGTGCCCAGAGAGTCCAGAGCATGCTGCGGTAAGAAAAAACGTTGGCCCGTTTATACAATACCAATCCCGAAATGATTAAACCAAGGGTTTTGGCTATAAGTAAGTTGCCAACCATTCCGTCGGCTCCAAGGTTGTGCTCTCCGGCAAACAGCAAGAGAAAAGGCATTAAACCTTGGCCTAGTCCTAACACATTAATGCTTAAAAGGAAAAAAAGTAACTTGCGGTCGTTTTTTAACTCCGTCCAAAGGTGGGCAAATCGGTATTTTTTTGTTTGTTCATTTAGTGGAATTACCTCGCTAATGCGCCAGAACCCCATTGATGCTAATAATAAAAATCCCGCGGCAAGCATAAACACCCAGAAATAATTGTCGGGCCATTGGTTTTGTTTAAGCACAAAACTTACTGCCACAGCCGATCCGAACATACCCAAGCTTGAAATAACTTGTTTGAGGCTGAAAAACTTTTTTCGTCGTTCCTTTTTTACAGATTTGCCAAGAATATCTGTAAATGCAATGTTGGCGTAAGCTCCACTCACAGAAAATATGCTTACCAGGGCAAAAATTAGGAAAATAGCCATTGCGGAACTCATAAACATGTATGCGTAAAATAAAGCAGCCATGCCAAATAGTGTTAATATTCGCAGATTGATACCTACTAATAAATGGTTTTTTTTAGCTGGTGAGCCTGAAATCATAGGAGCAAAAAGCAATTGCGAAAATTTGGAAAACCCAACCATAATGGTAGTCAGCAAACCAATATGCCACGGTTCGCCACCGGCTTTTATTAGCATAGATGGAATTACTGTGTCAACATCCATAAAGTTTTTTGCTATTGCTAAAAATGAGGCGTGCCAAATAAATGCCCTAAAGTTATTTCGGGATATTGTAGTCGTCAATTGTTTGCTTTGTAGTCTATTTATCATGGAATGCGAAGCCCTTTACTATTGTTTGCGTTTGTTTGTGCAATCTTATTACACGTAGTTGCATCTAAATGTTTTAGAAAATCTTCTATTCGTTGGGTTGAAGTAATAATTGGAATAAAATATTGACTGATTATTTCAATGTTTTTTCCGTACTGTTGCGATACTGCAGCCTTTATTCCTTCATTCTTTAGAATTTTGACTACTCCTTCTCCTTTTTGAGTCGATCCGTGCTTGACTTCATCGTAGTTTTGAAGTGTATTTTGTAATGTTTTTATTTTACTCCAGTTCATTTTCTGCTTTTCAAATATTAAATAAGCAGCGGCTTCTCCAAAATGCTTTGTTTGAATGGTTCCTTCGTTATTTACGGCTATGGCAATCTTCATAAATTATACTTTAAATGGTTTTTTTATATGATACCTCTCTACTTTTTTGTGCAAATATAGTTATTATGAACATATGTTCATAATGTGATTATGCCTAATTTGTGAATTGGTTATAACCCAAAATTTACAAGGAATTATAATATATCGTTGTATTCCTGTAAGAATAATAATTGATAAGTATGGTTGAATTATACAACAAAAATATTTCTCACTTAGAAGTTTTTCATAAATTGTAATCGCTTAATAAATTGAATAATATATTAATAACGAATTCATAGCTTTTAATTATGACAATAAATATTTATCAAGTTTTTACGCGGCTGTTTAGGAATGATAATGGTCAGAATGTATTTAACGGATCTTTAGCAGAAAATGGGTGTTCCAAGTTTAATGATTTCGATGGTCAAGCGCTTCGTGCCATTAAGGATATGGGCTACACGCATGTTTGGTTGACAGGAGTTATCAGACATGCCACTGCAACCGATTATACTGCATATGGAATAGATGCCGATTGTCCGCAAATTGTGAAAGGAAAGGCCGGATCGCCCTATGCTATAAAAGACTATTTCGATGTATCGCCCGATTTGGGCGGTGCACGACCTTGCGCAGATGTTCGAGAGAGATGCCGTAGGCGCCGGCGATTTCGCGCAGCGTCACGCGGCGCTCGGCGTG
>JAWOEM010000119.1:0-2898 GCA_046482785.1 Salinivirgaceae bacterium | reverse complement strand
TCGATTTTTCGATGCTTCATGCGGTTTGCGCAGCTCAAGTGTGAAAAAATCCTTGCATTGGAAAAATAAACTTGTGTTTTTGCATGATGCGGGTGTAGCCATCTCTCCCGATACTTTGTTTCGCCCATTTAAAGTATTGGAAAAATAAACTTGTGTTTTTGCATGATGCGGGTGTAGCCATCTCTCCCGATACTTTGTTTCGCCCATTTAAAGAGTTTAATCTCGATGTAAATGCTTCTGGAGAAATTTCGAAAGAGGGGCGCCGAATACGAGTTGATATTGGTCAAAATACCAATCATTTACAGATAAAATTTTCGACATTTCATTTTGAACGATTGTTGCGCGATGGATTGTTTTACCAGCTAGAGGGCGATTCTGTTTGGTATTCGATGACCAATAATGAGATGAGTTTGGTGAATTTAGAAAGTGGCGACACGAAGTTTACCGTGGCTTCTGCGCAATCGTTGGACGATGAATTGGGATATTACCATGTGACAATCCATAAGAAGTTGCGCTGGGACGAAAAATGGTGGGTACAAATTTTGTTATTTGTAGTTATTGTAGTGCTCATTAGCGGTGTAATGCATACTCGTGTACGGCGCATACAGCGGAAAAGCGAACTTAATGCCAGTCAAATATCGCAATTACAAACCGTGCTTCGCCAGCAAATGAATCCACACTTTATTTTCAACTCTCTAACATCTATTAACCACTACATTTTGCAAAATAAGCGCATTGAGGCCAGTCGGTTTCTTACTAAGTTTTCCACGCTCATTCGGAATATACTCGATTATTCCGGCGGAAACTACATAACGTTATCCGAAGAAATCGATGTAATCGACGGCTACTTGGCGTTAGAGTCCTTGCGATTTAAAGGGCGCTTTAGTTATAGCATTCATGTCGATCCTTCGGTAGAAAAAAGCAAAGTACTACTTCCCCCATTCATAATATATCCGTTTGTAGAGCGTGCTTTACGCGAAGGGGTTATTCATAAGGAAAGCAAGGGCAGTATTATTTTAAAATTCAGAACGCTAGGCGATTACGTGCAGTGCGCTGTGATAGATAATGGCGTAGGACTCGGCTATTTTCCAAAAAATGTTAAAAAATCGAAGAATTCTATTAACAAAAATGGAACACAAATTGCTGAACAACGTATTGAACTTTATAATACGTTGCATAAGGAGAAAATTCTGCTGCATGCCGAAGATATGAAAAATGCTGTAGATGAGGTTGTAGGAACAAATGTTCTGATCGACTTTCCTTTCATAAAAGCTTAGACTTATGTTAAAAGCCGTTATTGTCGATGACGAAATTGCTTCCATTGATTCGCTCGAAATATTATTATCTGCAAGCGACGTTGAAGTTGAGGTAGTTGGACGAGCTTCAAACATTCAGGAAGCACGAAAATCTATCGAAAAAAACAGTCCGCAACTTGTATTTCTCGATATTGAGATGCCTAATGGTAGCGGTTTCGACTTGCTAGATAGCTTTACGGATGTTAATTTTAAAGTGATTTTTATTACTGCCTATAATCAGTATGCCATAAAAGCTTTTAAGTATGCTGCGGTAGATTATATTTTGAAACCCATAGACATTAATACTTTGCAGGCAGCAATCCGGCGCGTCGATCGCTCATTGGACGGGCACTCTTCCGAACAGTTAGATGTTCTAAACGAAGCTATTAATAATTCTGCCCCAAAACGCATTGCATTGTCCACAACAGAGGAAATTGAGGTGGTCGATACCGATTCAATTATCCAATTTGTTGCCGAACGAAATTATACCATTGTTTATATCGAGGGAAGAAAGCCTGTTATCGTTTCCAGGTTTATTAAGGAATTTGACGATATTCTAACGTCTACCTTCTTTTTTCGCTGTCATAAATCCCATTTAATAAATTTCAAGCAAATAGAACGAATTATACGCAACCAGAACCGGGTAATTATGCGCGATGGCTCCATTGCGCTCATTAGTCGACGAAAACGTACAGAGTTTTTTGAAGCGATAGAGATTTTTTTGGGATTGTCTTAATTGTAGTCTTCGTGAGGATTGTTAATGTTTTATTTTCAGGAAAAATAAAAAACACCTACCGATAATACATGTAACACAACCGTTCGTACATTTCCTATTTTTTGATTGGAGATAATCCATATCTTTGATGTAGATCATTGAAAATATGGAACCTCTTACTCCAAAAGTTTCCATATATTGTCTGGTTTTTAGTTGGTTTATTTCAAAATTCGGGGGTTTCTGCTGGTTACAGAAGCCCCTTTTTTTTGTCTGAATTTTTGCAATTACAACATTGTTTAGTACGTTCTGCTTAAGCTGTATATTCAATATTTTTTTAAAAACTGTACCTTCTTTGTAAGAAGTTAAACGGCAAAAGAAGAACCCAAATTGATTTTTTCTCGCCCAAAACCTCATTATTCTTTCATTACAGTCACCGAAACAAACGGCTTTGGTATAATATTCGTTAAATAAAGCGATTATCTGAATCATTAAGCGTTGATTAAAAAAAACTCTATGAGCGAAGTGCATACCAAAACAAACACGAGAGAAAGAAGGCAAACGAAGCGTTCGGCATATAAACACTTGCTATTCGATTTAGATCGGACTTTATGGGATTTTGATGCTAATTCGAAGGAAGCGATTAAGGAAATTTACACTCATTTTCAACTATATCATTTTGTTCGGAATTTCGATGTGTTTTTGGCAAAGTATCGCACCATTAATGAACGACTTTGGCTTGCATACCGAAACCAAGAAGTTACAAAACAAGAACTCGTAGATCAGCGATTTTATCTTACTTTTAAGACGTTTGGTTTCGATAATTGGGAGGCTGGACAAGAGGCCGGGCAAATGTATTTGGAGCTGAGCGCACAGAAAACACACTTATTT
>JAWOEM010000013.1:0-8833 GCA_046482785.1 Salinivirgaceae bacterium | reverse complement strand
TCCGATTTTCTGCGTTATACTCACACAAACTCGTATCACTTACACCAGTAAACTCAACGATTTTGAGTTTCGCAAGCCTTGAAAATCAAATTTATTCACTGAACATCCCGACTTTATGGACAGTATCTAAATAGTTATTTTTAACCAACAAAAAAAATGAAAAGAATAAGAATTATACTCATCGGATTGCTTACAATTCTTATTGTAAGACAGGGGTACTCACAGAATTATTCAATTAAGGCAGAGACCGGATTTTTAAAATATCAATATAATACGATAGATGTAGACCCTGGGCCAAATTGGGAAGGATACAATTTATACGAAAAAAACGGTATTGACCTTTATATTATAAATGGTATTGACTTCAAAAGTAAATTATTTACTGGTATTGGACTCGGATATTTAAATTTTGAAGGTGTAAGCGGATTTTCAATATTTTCAGATTTCGAATATTTACCCCTAAAAACCAGATTGACACCATTGATTAATCTGAAAATAGGGTATAGTCACATATGGAACCAATATGAGAATGGCACAGGAACAGGGTTTGGGGATTTTTGTGTAGGACTAAATTATGGATTGACTGAGAAATTAGATATGTATGCAAAATCAGGATTTACTGTGACACAGCAATCCTTGTTAATTCCGATTAGCCTGGGCATTCGATTTTGATGATAAACAAAGTATCAAGCCGCACACACAATGCTCATACAAAATAAGCAAGATAGTAATAAATGCAAAGGTTGTAGCCCGCTTAAATTGTAACGGTTTGATAAGTTTGAAGCCCGCAACCGACTACTTTGCATAGACGAAACGGTGGATGTGAGTTAAGGTCTCTGTCCGACCGCGTCGACAAACCTTTGGCGGACTATGGTTACTTTTACACAAAACTGCATCACCCGAATGATTTGCGGATTCGACGACTTTAAATATCAAAGGGCTTGAAAAATAAAATTCATTTACTAAATACGCCGAGTTTATATACGGCTCAAATTAACCTAGCTGCTTTTGAATGAAACTCGTCAAGCTTCGCTACAAATTACTGCCAGTTGGCTGCGAAAAAAAAGCCGATAAAGATATGCTCCAAGTGAAGCTCCAAGAACATTGGCAAAAAAGTCTAAAAACTCCGCACTCCGATCTGTCACCAAATATTCTTGTGCCAATTCTATTGCTCCTCCATATACTACGGGAATCAAAAAACTCAACAGCACAAGTATCCCCGGAGATGTTTTATTGATAGCCAATAACGCTCTAAAAACCAAAATGGCAAATAAGAAATAAAAACCAAAATGGACGATCTTATCTGCATGCGCAAAAAGAATCCATTTAGACTGCATATCGGATACAGGCATTAAACTCAAATAACTTATGAGCAAAACATAAAACAACAACACAAGGTGCGTACAAAGAACGTTACATTTACTTTTCATCTGTCTATAATTTGATTGTATCGGTACTGGCTTCGGAAACGTAAAATTAGAAGAATTCGTCTTACACACGACTCTACTTTGATTAACACAATTTACTATTCGATGAGTTTGTTAAGCACTATTTTTGTACCCCTTCGATTTGACAAAACGACATCTTTTATTGACGAAAAACCACCCAATAGTGTGCTTTTAGGCGGTAAAATGACTAATTTTAACACGCATTATTGCTAACTTACGATAAGTTTAAATAATACCTGAATTCCGCAAGGATTTAATTTTTCAATATCAAAATCCTTGCAGATTTTGGGTGATAATAGAAAAGCTGCATTTCTTTTAGGCAGCCATCGTTATTATCAAAAAATAAAAATTTAACTATATGGCAGGCATCTACATTCATTATCCATTTTGCAAATCGCGATGCTACTACTGCGATTTTTATTCGGTTACAGAAGAAAAGCTGAGCGAGCCGTTTTTTCAGGCGCTGCTTTTTGAACTGGATTCGCGCAAAAAAATGTTGAATGATGCTGTTATTGAAACAATTTATTTCGGTGGTGGAACGCCCTCCTTGCTTTCGGGCTCTAAAATTGGACGAATAATTGAGGAAATTGCCAAGCATTTTACCATTGCCGAGCATGCAGAAATAACCATTGAGGCTAATCCCGACGATGTATCAACAGGCTATGCACATCGCCTGCGCGAGGTTGGCGTTAATCGCATAAGTCTGGGAATACAATCGTTCTACAATTACCACTTACGCCTGATGAACCGTCGACACAAGGTACTTAAAGGCATAAAAAGTATCGAAACATTTAAAAATGCTGGTTTTGATAACATTAGCATCGATTTGATATATGGCCTACCCGAGTTTACATTTGCCGAATGGGAAAAGACACTTAAAAAAGCTGTTGATCTCGATATTCAACATATTTCGGCATATCATTTAACATATGAAGATCGCACTGTATTTAATACTCTAAAGGAAAAGGGGCTGTTAAAACCTGTTGACGACGAAATGAGCTACCGACAATTTATGCTACTTAGTGAATTTCTTGAGGACAATAATTTTGTTCATTACGAAATTTCGAACTTTGGCCACCTGGGGCGGTTTTCCCGGCACAACCTTAACTACTGGAAAAATGTGCCCTACCTTGGATTAGGACCTTCGGCACATAGTTTTGATGGAAAAAATCGATACTGGAACGACTCCAACATCAGCAAATATATTCGCATTGACAAAAACATAGATGACATTATAACCAAAGAAGAGCTTTCCGCGAAAGATTTCTTTAACGAATACATTATGACCGGGCTACGCACCTATTGGGGAATCGATTTAGAATATATTAAGGAACACTTCAGCGAACAGCAAGCCACTTCAACTGAACGTTTTGCCACGCCTTACATAGATTCAGAACACATACGCAAAGAAGATAATAAGCTTATTTTAACCAAAAAAGGGATGTTTATTTCCGATAAAATAATTGCCGACCTTTTTATGTCGTAGTCTAAAGGCGATTTCATCCAATTTTATCGATCTCTTCCTATGTTAAGCCGGTATCCCTTAGGATGGTTTCGAGATAAAACCCGTCTTTCTATATCTAAACATTCAGCTTTTCGAATACATGAATTCCCAAAAAAAATCTGTTTTTTCGTGGTAAGTATAATCTCTGCCTTACCCGAGATCAAAAATAAAGGATATTGATAGCGTATACTAGTTTGATGTTTTTTATAAGGTTTGCCAACAGAAAAATATCTAGTTATTCTTTTTACACGCCATGCGATGGACTTTGGGATTATTCCGAAATAACTTGACGCTTTCAATTCGTTCTTTTGTACTTTTCGCTTCCTTGAAAATCCTATAAATAGCCCGCTATTCGTAACATTTTCAAGTTGTACCCAAAATCCGCAAAGAATTATACAATATATCTTTGTATTCTTTGCGAATTCGATTAAGTAAATCATCTCATTCGGTTTCATTCTTCACCCAAATGAGTGATTTTCTAAATCGGGGTTAACCTAAATTCCGCACGGATTTTGACCTTGAAAAATTAAATCCGTGCGGAATTTAGGTTGTAAAAGAACAAAAACAATTCGTTTAAAACTGTCAATTTATTTCATCAAAATCCCTTTAAGCATAACTATACACAAGTGATATTCTTGCTCATTAACAGAATTTTAACTATTATTACGCCACAAAACCGAAACCGATGAGCAAGGAAGGAAAATACGATACAGCAAACAGTAATTTGAACAGCAATAATGATAATCGTCTGAGGAAGCTCCTCCATCAGCAATCGACCTACATGTGGTCTTGGACGCCCGAAATGCCGCAACCCGATATCGACATGCCTTTTTTCGACAAATTGGGCATCGCCAAGACCAATGGTGAGCAGCTAAAAGTAATTCACATGCTGGTTAACCCTCTGGATCGATATACGTGGCTTCGATTTCTGGCTAAATTGCGCAATGGCAAACCCATTGGAATTTTCGACATCCGGTTTCAAAAAAAGAACGGAAAACCGCTGTGGTTCAAAGTTACAACAGATAATGAGGGAACAAACACGAACCGATTCGGACTAATAACCGATATTACAAACGACAAAGCTTATCTGGAGCAATCGCGCAACGAAAATGCCCGTTTGGGGAAATCCATCCAAAATAACTTCGGACTCAACATAATTGTCGATGAACACCTGAATATTCAACACATTCACAATGCTGGTTCAATTTTACGGCATCTTTCGAAAAGTACCATTGCGGAATTAACCATCGATTCGCTTATTGAAAAAGATTCCCGTAATATTTTCCTGAAAGCATTCCAGCAAGCACTAAATGAACCCGACAAAGAGATAAAAACCGAACTGACAACCAATCCGGTTTACACTTCGCATGAGAAGTACCTGGAAATGATTATTATCAACAAGTCTAAAGACCCACAAATAAATGGTTTAATAATCGATGCCCGGGATATCACTCCCCGCAGGGAGATGGAGAAGCATTTAAAAAAACAAAGAGAAGAATACTGGACACTGCTGGAAGAGTATGAAGCGCAAAATGCAAAAATCAAGATAAAAAACGAGATACTCGAAGCAAAAACAGATGAGATAACACAAATAAACCAAAAACTCAGACAGTCGGAAAATCGTTTTCTAAGTCTTGCACGTATAGTAAACGAGGCTATTACCATAAAGGAAGACGGCAAAACCGTTTTTGTGAGTAGTCGATTGGCCGAAATTACAGGATACCCCCTCGAAGAACTTTACAATTTCGAGATTTTAAGTTTGGCAGAAAAGGCCATACCTCAAAATGCTATTGTACACGAAGAATCCGGAATGCAAACGGTTAGTTTTTGGGGATTAACCAAAGACGCAGAGCGAAAGTATTTTTCAAACATTCACTATACCGAAAATGAGCCGGGCTTGCCAACATACGATTTCACAATTACAACAGATCGCACCAAAGAAAAAATTCAAAACGAACTGCTTCGCGAAAACGAAATGAAACTGAAGGCAACGCTCGAATCGCTGGACAAATACATAATTGTAATCGACAATAAAGGTTACATAATAAATTACTACGAACCCGACAGTGCCCACACCAAGGTATTTAAGGACAATGTAGATTTTGCAGGAATACATTATACAGAACTTCCCCTGCCCGACAGTTTTATTGAGCGCGTTCTTCAGGCCGCCATTGATGTGCAGCAGAAGGGAGCAACACAGCAAGTGGAGCTGCCTCTGAAAATTCACGGAAAAACACGCTGGTACTATTTAAGCATCTCGCTAAGACACAATACGAACGGACAAAACATTGGGTGGACTTTAGTAATGGACGACATTAGCCATATTAAAGCCACCGAAATGCAGCTAAAAAACCGGGAACACCAGCTGTTCAGTTTAATTAATCACTTCCCCGATATTGTAGGACTAAAAGATGCCGAAGGGCGATGGATTATAGCGAACAATAAATTGCGCGACTTATATGGAATAATACAGCAACCTTACTTACTGAAAACGTGCCGGGAGCTGGCTATCGACATTCCCGAAAACAAACGAATTTACAATAAATGCCACGAAACCGATATTACCGCGTGGCATAAGAAAGAACAAATTAAATACGACATGGTGTTCGACCGACCCGATGAAACGCCTCGTTCGTTCGAAATTATTAAAGTTCCGGTATTCAGCGACGAAGGTAAGGCGGCATGGTTATTACTCCTTGGCCGCGACCTAACCGACCGGAATGTAATGACCCATGAGCTGAAAAAAGCGAAAGAGGAGGCCGAACGTGCCGATCAGCTCAAAACGGCATTCTTAACAAATATGTCGCACGAACTGCGCACGCCTCTAAATGGAATTCTCGGGTTTTCGCAAATCCTCAGCCACAAAAAACACGACCCGGAAGAAGAGAAAGAGTATCTGCAAATAATCTGGAAATCGAGCAATATACTGTTGGGCATTATCAACGATATTATTGATTTGTCGCGCATGGAAACCGGACAAATTAACCTGAACATCAGACCAACAAACATAAAAGACCTGCTAAAAGGCATTTATGAATACTTCGAATCCAAATATGACACACGAAAAATCAACTTCAACCTTGTGCTTCCCCAAAAGCCGGAGCAAATAATTATTGATACAGATGGGGTGCGATTACAACAGGTAATCAACAATTTGCTCACCAATGCATTTAAATTTACGCGTAAAGGGGAGATTAATCTGAACGTGCAAATTAACACCATCAGCGAAAGCATAGAAATAGAAGTAAATGATACCGGAATTGGTATTGATGAGAAATATTACGACACCATATTTGAACGGTTCAGGCAGGTTGAGGAGGGCTATACCCGAGACTATGGCGGCGCCGGACTGGGGTTGGCCATCTCGAAAAAGATATGCGAAATTCTCAGCGGCGAAATTCTGGTAAACTCCGAAAAAGGCAAAGGAACCTCCTTTATAGTGAAATTGCCATATATTAATTCCGGCACGGCCACATCGGAAGCAAAAATGCCGCCCGACATTAGTTTTTTGCAAAACAAAACCGTTTTGGCTGTGGAAGACGATGCGGGAAGCTACCTTCTGCTCAAATCGATTCTGGGTAGCTCGGGCTGCAACCTTATTCATGCCAAAAATGGCAAAGATGCATTAGAAACACTCCTGGAGCAACCCAGTATCGATGTTGTACTCATGGATATTCAAATGCCTGTAATGGATGGAATAGAGGCCACACGGAAAATTCGAAAAAGAGACAGAAAAATTCCTATCATTGCCCAAACCGCACATGCATTTACAAACGATAAAGAAAAATGCGAAAAAGCGGGGTGCAGCGCATACATCACTAAGCCCATTCGGTTCAACGAGCTGTTTAATGCACTGTACCAAACATTGGAACAAACAGATATAACGGTGTAAAAACGATTTTAAGCATCAAAACCTATTGTAAAACACCAGAATGACAGCAAAAAAATATTTTTTCCGGTAACGTTTCCGATCGAAAATATATACATTTGTCCTGTTACGGAAAAATCAATCTGAAAATCATTTAAAACACTAAAAATGAAGAATATACTTGTAGTAGGTGCCGGTGGGCAAATAGGTTCTGAACTCGTTCCTTATCTGCGCGAGCAGTATGGTAACAATAACGTTGTTGCAACCGATATCGATAAGAAAAAATGTGCGAACCTTTCCGACGGCCCTTTTGAGCAGTTAGATGCCACAAATGGCAAAGAATTTCACGAAATAGTGAAAAAATACAAAGTCGATGCTATTTACAACATGGTTGCGCTCCTATCTGCCACAGGCGAAAAAAATCCTGAACTTGCATGGAAAATAAACATGGGAGCACTGGAAAACAGCCTGAATATTGCCAAAGAAAATAATTGCAGTGTATTCACTCCAAGCTCCATTGGTGCATTCGGCCCCACAACCCCAATGGACAACACGCCACAAGATACCATTATGCAGCCCAATACAATTTATGGTGTTTGCAAGGTTTCCGGCGAGTTGCTCAGCAACTATTACCACAGTCGTTTTGGTGTTGATACCCGTTCGGTGCGATTTCCGGGCATTATTTCTAATGTGACCCTCCCCGGCGGTGGCACCACCGATTATGCAGTTGAGATTTACTACGAGGCCATCAAAAAACAACAGTATACCTGCAACCTAGGGAAAGGCACATTTTTAGATATGATGTACATGCCCGATGCCATTAAAGCCTGCGTGCAACTGATGGAAGCTGACCCAACAAAACTGGTTCATCGCAACTCATTTAATATTACAGCAATGAGTTTCGATCCGGAAATGATTGCAGATGAAATAGCCAAACATATTCCCGAATTTAAAATGGCGTACGATGTGGACAAAACAAAACAGGCCATTGCCAACAGTTGGCCGAACTCTATGGACGATAGTGCAGCAAAAGAAGAGTGGGGCTGGAATCCACGCTTCAACCTTGCCGCAATGACCATCGATATGCTTGAGAAAATACAGGAGAAATTCGATAAAGGACTTATTTAAGCGTTCCACTTATTTTAATGAAATAGCAAAAGGCTCCTTTATACCGGGAGCCTTTGCTTTTTAACCCAAACAAATAAGTATAATATTTAGGAACTACTTTATGCTTGCTGAAGTTCTGTTTAATTTTAATTATATGATTCCCCCTTTCAGTTTATAATATTTGTGAAATATATAAAAAATCGGTTTGCCGATTTTACAAGAGCGATAAATGCAAGCTGAGCATCGGGCAAAAAGCAAAAAAATGTGTAAGTTTGTGCAAGAACACCAAGAATGCATCTATGGATAAAATTAAACTCAATGTACTCGGCATATCATACAGTCAAACCCAGACCGGTGCCTATGCATTAATTTTGGCAGAAGAGAAAGGAGAACGAAGGATTCCGATTATTATTGGCGGGTTCGAAGCTCAGGCTATTGCCATCGAGCTTGAAGGACTAAAACCACCACGACCATTAACACACGACTTACTGGTGAGTTTTGCCGAAGCATACAATATAGAGGTTGTAGACATTACCATAAACCGGCTGGAAGAGGGCATTTTTTACTCCGAAATAAATTGTTTCAACGGAACAAATCGTATAAAAATAGATGCACGAACGAGCGATAGCATTGCCCTTGCACTCAGATTCAAATGCCCCATTTACACAACGTTTGAGGTAATGGAAAAGGCCGGGATACAGTTAGAGACTGAGCACGCGGAGCATGCCGGCACTAAACCAAAGGAAAACGACAACGATCAAAAAAACGCCGAATACGCAAAGAAAACCACAAATGAGCTCAAGGAACTTATGAATGAAGCTATTGAAAAAGAGAATTACGAATTAGCTTCGAGACTCCGCGACGAAATTCAGAAAAGAGAAAACCAATAAGCAGCAGTTGCAATAG
>JAWOEM010000549.1:0-2532 GCA_046482785.1 Salinivirgaceae bacterium | reverse complement strand
TGATAATTAAGGCATTGGGATTAAATAAAGTGCACGAAGTATAACCGCAAACATACCTCACGAAAAAAGGCTGCCAAAATAGGCAGCCTTTTTTTTATGGGATATGTTTCAACTATTCAACAACAAATTGACGCGTTTGTATACCTGAGCCATTTGCAATTCGTAATAAATACGTTCCTGAGTTCAAATCGTTCACGGTAATGGCATCGCCACTGCGAACATTTTCTACGCGTTTAACCAGTGAACCAATAATTGAGTAAACTTCGATAGAAGCCTCTGAGTTTCCGCTATAGTTTACACGAATGTGGTTTTGTGCGGGATTTGGATAAAGTGTAAGCTTTTCTTTTGCCTGAGAATTAATACCAACACCAAACCCGGTAACAGTAATACTATCGAGCATTATTTTATACATATCTGTACAATCATAATGAACCCACCCCAAAAAAACTGTTTCTCCAATAAATTGAGACATGCTCATTTCACGCTTTTGCCATGTTGCACCGCTTTCCGCTTCGGTGAGCGTTTCTTCGAGCAAAATTTCAGCTGTCTCAACTGATGCTGCATCGTTATTATCGGCAACAATAAATTTGTAGTGTTCTTCGTAGTATGTTCCGCTTGCAGCAGCTATAAAATACTCTACCGCCACAGAGTCGTAACCCGATAAATCTATTGCTGAAGAAAACAAAGCATTATTGGGTGTCAGAGCAGCATCGTCCCATGAATTTGAAACCATGTAAATTTCATTTTCATACACGTCAATAGACCACGTATTTCCATCGCCATCGATATCGTGCTCTACAAACCCATAATCGGCAACAGCGGATGAATCGGCAAAATACTCTTGAAAAATTTGAGTTTGAGCAAAAGATGCTCCCGCAAAAAATACGGCAATAATTAATGTAAAAAGTCTTTTCATAATAATAACGTTTTAATAATTAATAAATTAGAAAGATATTTCACAATATCAATTCTACTGAATAAACAAATATATGAATTTTTTCGGTATACCAATACATAAATAGTTATAACGTATTGTGTATAAAGTATCCTTATTTGTGTGTATTATAAAATGATATTTCTATATTTGATAACCTTTATTGTACATAGATTCCGAATTCATTAATTATCAGCAATATCATTAAAAAAATATCAATATGAAGACAATACCATTATTACTGGCTCTGGTCGTATTTATTTCGTGCAGTAACCAGCCACAGCAAACTACTCAGCCAACGCCAAAAGGCAGTCTATTTATTATTGGAGGAGGAAAACGCCCGGCTTCATTGGTTAAAAACATGATTAGACTAAGTGGGGTAGACAAACAGGGGTACATTGTGGTGCTTCCCATGTCCAGCTCTGAGCCCGATACCAGCGCATGGTACGCTAAACGACAGTTTATTCAACAAGAAATACACAATGTAACGGCATTTAACTTTGAGAAAAACGAAACACCAAAACAAGAATGGCTGGACTCATTGCGAAATGCCGCAATGATATACATTTCGGGCGGCGACCAAAATAAATTTATGAGTGTGGTCTTAAATTCGCCAATATATGAAGCCATGCACACAGCTTACCTTAATGGTGCAATGATAGCCGGAACAAGCGCCGGAGCTGCCGTAATGAGCAAAAAAATGATTACGGGCAACGAACACAAACACCCGGAATATACAGGAGATTTTCGCACCATAGAAGCCGAAAATATCGAAATAGCCGAAGGTATGGGATTTACAGATAAAATAATTGTCGACCAGCATTTTATTTGGCGAATGCGTATGAATAGGCTTATTAGCGTAGCTATTGAACAACCGGAGGCCTTAGCCATTGGAATTGACGAATCGACGGCAATTTATATGAAAAACGAAAAAATCAAAATATATGGAGAGAGTCAGGTTATTGTAATCGACAACCAAGCAAAAAGTCAACAAATCCAAAATGGCTTGCTGGGAGCAAAAAATATGAAACTTCATGTATTACTCCCCGGAGAAGAATTAAAACTCAATTAGTGCTAATCAATACACCAAAAATTATTCATATGGGAAAGAAAATTATTACGCTAATCTTACTTTTGGGTACACTGACACTAGCTCATGGTCAGAAAAGGAAGATTACAGGAACAGTGACAGATAAAACCACTAATGAAACACTGCCGGGTGTGTCGGTAGTTGTAAAATCTGATCCTTCGAAAGGGACGGTTACAAATATCGACGGCGCCTATACACTTGAGGTAGACGAAAGCGCCAAATTTTTGATTTTTAGCTTTATAGGTATGAATAAAGTAGAGCGCGCCATTGGCGAAAGCAATACGATAGATGTAAAGCTGGAGCCGGCTACGAGCCAATTAGATGAGGTGGTAGTGGTTGGTTACGGAACAGAAAGTAAAAAACTGCTTACCAGTTCGGTTTCCGATGTTTCGGTAAGCGATATCGAAAAAACACCAACAGCCAATATGGATGAGGCTCTTCAAGGAAAATCGGCAGGAGTAAATATTAGCAGTAACTCAGGTACGCCAGGAGGTGGTATTTCAGTACG
>JAWOEM010000547.1:0-8001 GCA_046482785.1 Salinivirgaceae bacterium | reverse complement strand
GGAGGTTCTGTTACCATGATCAAAAACGAAGTAGACTATATTTTCTCCACATTCGGAAACCAAATTTTAGATTCTGTATTAATCAATTCTGCGGATGTTAAAATATCGTTGCACTCTGATTTTGAATACGAAGGAACTCTAAGTATCACCTTCCCTGAAATAAAGAAAAACGGGCAGCCCTATCAAAAAATGATAAATATGGGAGCAAGCTATGATAGTGTTATAACCGACGAAATTGAAAGTGGGTATATACTGGATTTTTCCAACGCCGAACAAATCAATACCATTTTCATTACCTACAATTTAACCCTGCAAGGATCCGATGGTGAAACAGTAAATGCCGACGATATTTGTGATATTGTTGTAGAATTCACCGACATTAAGTATGATTACATTTGGGGATATGTGGGACAGCAAACCATAAACATTCCCGCCAAAGAAATGCCAATCGACTTCTTCAGTAGTTTTGACAATGGCACATTTGAATTACGCGATCCACGTGTTAAAATTAGAATAAACAACTCATTTGGCTTGCCGGTAGGAGTTTTCATGGAAACACTTCAACTGCGTGTTGGCGACGACAATACTTGGGTTAGTGTAGAAGGAGATGAAATACCCACAGAAACGGATCCATGGTTAGTTCCAGCTCCTGCAGAGTCTTTTCCAAACCCAATACCCTTTGCCGATACAACGGCAAGGATTACGGGGATTGGTACAAATTTAGGCACCCTTATAAGCCAATTGCCCGACAAGCTAAAGTACGGTGAAAAAGTTGTATTAAATCCCAACGGGAATGAGAACGATATGAACTTTATGGCCAACTACAGCAAGGTTGAAGCACTGGTTGATTTTGAACTGCCTTTATGGGGGCGCACATCAGGAATAAGTTATACTGATACAATTGAGATGGATTTATCAGATATTATTGAAGATTCTGAACAGATTGACTACATGGATTTAAAATTAACCGTTGGAAACGGACTTCCGCATCAACTTGGCATACAAGCATACCTGCTTGATTCGCTATACAATGTGGTAGACTCCATTCCAAACGAAAACGACGATGTAGTTATGTCTGATGGCCAGTGGTGGTTGGTTGAATCCGGAATAATAGGCGCCGACAGTGTTATAAACCAAGAAACCGGAAAAACAATATCAAACCATACCATCCGATATGAAAGTAATAGTGTTGACATAATTGACAATGTGAAACACATTAAACTAAAAGCCAAATACATAACCACCGATGGAATGAATACCAATGCTCCGTATGTAAAATATTTCGACTTCTATGAAATGGACTTTGACGTTGCATTAAAGGTAAAACTAAACATCAATGAAAATTTGTAAAAAAGAAGCCATGGTAAAAAGATATATATTGCCAATTATACTGTTATTCACAATGGGGATGAGCAATACCTTTGCTCAGGAAAACATTTCGATGTACAACATGCGAACCCTGCCCCAAACCAGTAAACTGAACCCGGCGTTTCAACCCGATTATAATGGTCACGTTGGAGGACTAATTACAGTAATTACACCGGTTTTCGGTCAGATTACTCCGAACATCGACCTCAATTTTCACAGTAGCTCATTTGGCTACGACGATTTTATTTACAAAGGCTCCGGAGTCTACTCCGATTCACTTGTGTGGGCATTTAACAACCATGAAGATGCGGTGAAGTTTGTCGATAAGCTGGATGAAGTTAACCATCTATCGGTTGATTTTAACTTAAACATTTTGAACGTTGGGTTCCGTACCCGCGATATTTACTGGAACCTGACCATATCGAACAAAACAGCATTGCGAGCCAGTTTCCCTGGTGGACTTATGGAACTGATCGTGAAAGGAAACGCATCGCCAGACATTTCGAGCAATGTGAACCTTTCCGGACTGGGTGTTGATGCAATGAATTACATGGAATATGGCATAGGAGCATCGCGCAAAATTTTGCCCGAACTTACCGTTGGTGTGCGCCTTAAGGCCTTGGCCGGTCTAGCAAACGTAGAAACCGTTAAAACCGACCTCCATTTAGGAACCTACGAAAATGAAATGGTGCTTGAAAGCGATATTCACATGCGAATGTCGCAACCGGCAGTCGTTCTCGAGGATTTCTACTACGATTTCGAAGGCGACTCACTCATTTCGGAAACCACCGAACAAGAAACAGACGAAATTATTAGCGATTTAGGCTACGACTTCGCCAATCCCGGAATGGCCATTGATATTGGAGCAGAATATGATGTAATGCCGGAAGTGAAAGTGTTCGCTAGTGTAACCGATATTGGTTACATAAAATGGAATACCAACGTAGCCGAAGTGAAAGGAGGCGGGAAATTTCGCTTTGAAGGGATCGATGCTGTAGAGTATCTGGACGATAATGATGATTCTACAGAAGATCCTGATATGGGTGATACTTATCAGGACAGTTTGCTTAAGGTGTTCGATGTAAAAAAGACTGATACCGACAGCTATAAAACGTGGATGCCTTCCCGTTTGTATTTGGGAGGAACATATCAACTGACCGATGCTATTGGCTTTGGAGCTTTGTACCGTGGTACATTTTACACAGACGACTATAATTCGGCTTTTTCACTTTCAGCCAATGCCAACCTTGAATTCTTATCGGCATCACTAACTTACACAATGATGGAGGATAATTTCGATAATATTGGTATTGGTATTGCCGGACGCGTTGGGCCATTTCAAATGTACGTAGTTTCTGACCATGTGCTCGAGGAAATTTTCCCGCAAACTGCACGCGATGTAAACATCAGAATGGGACTAAACTGGCTTATTGGATATAAGCGAGACCGTGCAGCTCTTATAGAACCTACTTATTAATAATATTAGCGAACAAGAGCTAAAAAAACGCAAATGAACATTTTTCATTTGCGTTTTTTTTTGAACGAAGCAACTGAAATATAATGTGTACTTTTGGCAAAAAATAAAGCACCTTTGCCAATGATTGTCTCCTATTTTAAATCGTACCTTCCCTTCTACCGCAGAAATTTAGTGGTGGCCATTCCGGTTGTATTATCACAAGCAGGCCAAATGACAGTACAATTGGCCGATAACATGATGGTAGGGCATGTGGGAACCACAGAGCTTGCTGCGGCGTCATTTGCAAATTCGATTTATATTTTGGGAATGGTACTCGGATTAGGATTAACCTTTGGAGCTACACCATTGGTGGGCAGTGCATTTGGAAACCATAATTTCAAAGAGGCAGCCTCGGTATTACACCACTCATTCATGGGAAATGCCTTGGTTTCGCTCATTTTAGTTGGCGTAATGTGGTCTGTATCATGGTTAATGCCCTACATGGGGCAGCCGGAAGCCGTGGTGGAGGCCGCACTCCCCTACTACCGCATTATGGTTATCAGCATAGTACCATTTATGTTCTTTTTTACAGGAAAGCAATTTATCGAAGGCTTGGGTAACACACGTATGGCCATGACTATAACGCTGCTTGCCAATGTGGTAAACATTTTTTTAAATTACTTGTGGATATTTGGACATTGGGGGTTTCCCGCCTGGGGACTAAATGGTGCAGGTTATGCTACGTTAGTTTCCAGAGTTGCCATGGCCATTGGCTTTACATGGTTAATGCTAAAAAACCCACATTTCAAGCGTTATTTCTACTTAATTGATTTACAAAAGTTTTCCCTAAAAAACGTAAGTCTGTTTTTTCGCACCGGCCTACCCATTGGCCTGCAAATGTTAGCAGAAGTAACATTATTTAGCATGGCCGCCGTAATGATGGGATGGCTTGGCGAAGTTCCACTTGCTGCTCATCAGATAGCACTCAATGTAAGTATGATATCGTTTATGATAGCCACCGGAGTATCGTCGGGCACAACAATTCGTGTAAGCCACCAGTTGGGCGCACGCAACTTCCATGAAATGCAAAAAGCCGGGATTGCCTCCTTGCATATAATTATAGCATTCATGAGCACAACCGCCATTCTATTTTTTGCCTTTCGGTATCAGTTGCCCACTTTTTTCACTACTGATCCCGAGGTAATAAACACAGCCGCTAACCTTTTGATTTTCTCAGCACTGTTTCAAATTTTTGATGGTTCGCAAGTTGTTCTTTTAGGCTCGTTACGTGGTTTAGCAGACGTGAACCGAGCATTTTTTGTAGCCCTACTAACTTATTTGGGCGTGGGCTTGCCATTGGTATACCTATTAGGTTTTGTGCTTAATTACGGAGGAGCCGGCGTTTGGAGCGGTTTAGCACTAGCTCTCGCTCTTGCAGCTGTTTTCTTCTACATTCGCTTTCGCAGACGATGCGAAGCCATTGCTAAAGAATAGTGAAAAGAAAATTAAGTGGATTGTGGTACTAAGAATCGGGAGTACTATAATGAAATAGACTTTTTTATAAGTACTAACGAAAAAGAGCTCTGAGCAATATTATGTCTCATTTTTTTTAATTACATCGTGGAGCATACCTTCATTAACGCACATAAAACAACCAATAATGATTAAACCGGAACAAAGAATGGCAAAAAATGGCATCATGGAAAATTAAAGAATACCGAAAAGCCTTGTTGAGGCAGCATTATGGTAGATACAGGAATTGGCAATACACACAAGCCTCATAGAGGCGATATTATCGGTTCCGGAAACACTAAAAACAATGATTGCACGTGTCGTAACCTCCTCCTATTCAGCTAAAACCGATATTCAGAAAATAAAACACACTCCCGTGCTTTTTATAAATCTTATGCACTACGCATGTGCAGTTCCGATATGATATCTCTTGAAGAATGGCTCTGTGCTGGAACTCAAAAACCGAACAGGAAGCATTTCAACTTCCTGTTCGGTTTCGTGCATTCCTAAATCAATCCCTATCAGCTTTCAATAATCGGCAATAACTATCCGTTTTCAATTTCGCGAATTAACCGTTTTGCATTATCGCGTATGGTTTTATATTTAGATAGGTAAACAATGTAACCAATAGCTGTAGCTGCTAAAATCATTCCTCCGTAATATAACTGTACTTCCCAAAAAGTGTAATCAAGACTGGTGTTAAAATATATTCCAAAATCCATGAGCAGAACACCAAAATACAACCATAACGTTTTCAGAGTAAAGGGCCTGTAGCGCTTTTCTGCTTTTTTTAGCATCTGAAGAACAGGCATCGAATAATCGACATTATTATATTCTTTATAAAATTTGCGAAAAACAATAGCGAAAATAAGAAGTGAAAACATGTAAAATATGCTCCCGATAGCATCCTCCATTACTCCATCAATCGAGTATTCTCTAATTGCCAGAAACATATAAATGGGTATTAGTGCCCAGTATATATACTGCATCATTTTGACTAGGCGCAAGTAATATGCATCTTCTTTTTTTAGTTTTTTTACAAGTTGATCGGTATCTAATATATTATTATATCTTTTCATTGTAACTCCCTCCTATTTTAGATTTTAATTGCCCCTTAATTCGGTGAATTTTCACCTTAACATTAGGTTCTGTAATCCCAATTACGTCTGCAATCTCTTTGGTAGTGAGCCCTTCGAGTGTTAAAGACAGTAGCGCCTTATCGATAACAGACAACTGGTTCAGTTCGTTTTGCAACAGAGTATATTTCTCTTCATTTTCAAGCTTTTCATGCAATTCCTCTTCATCAATAATGCTACTCAAATTTTCAGTATCGGAATCTACCATCAACTTCATTTCCCGAAAGGCTTTGCCGGTAAAGCTCAGCGAAGTATTAACAGCAATTCGGTATATCCAGGTACTTAAGGCAGCTTCGCCGCGAAAATTATCCAGACTTTTCCAAACATTAATCAAAACCTCTTGATACATATCTTTCTGAGCCTCCTTATCGGGATTATAATACCTGCAAATGCGGCGTATGCGCTCACCATTTTCGGCTACAATCTGATTAAATTTTTCTTCTTTTCTCACGTTTATATCGGTTTTCGTTGTCTATTTAGTCAGCGTTTTACACAAAAGTTACATTTTAATCCACTTTTTTTTCTTTATGCAAAAATATGTACAAAGAAAATCAATAATTGCAGTGTTCATACAATAGAAAAAATCAAATAATTGTTGCAACAGAACGTTTTCTGTGTATTTTTGTAAAAAACACGATACACAATGAGTAAAAACATATTGGTAGTTGATGATTCGGATAGTATTCGCGAACTTGTTAGCGTAACGTTACAAGACGAAGGATATACCGTTGTATCGGGCAAAGATGGCGTTGATGCACAGGAACAACTTAACGGACAAACGATTGATTTAGTAATTACAGACCTGCATATGCCCAACATGGATGGTATTGAATTAATAAAGCATATTCGAAGTACAGAAGCATACAAAACAACACCCATACTTTTTCTGACCACCGAATCGCAAACCGAAAAGAAAAAATTAGCCAAAGAAGCCGGAGCAACAGGCTGGATTGTTAAGCCCTTTGTTCCCGATAAATTAAAAGCCGCCATTCGAAAGGTGATGCGATAAAAACATTTAATGAAACCAATTCTTTAATATTTTAGGAAGTGCGACTTTCGTCGGGAGCTTTTTCAGCATTCTTCAAGCGCTGAACAGTGCCCAAATCGTACCAGCCGTTCGGCGAATGTAAAAACAGCTCCATTTTTTTGCGTGTACGCAAATTCAAATAGTAAGGAATAAGCGGAAAAGGCTCTGCACAAGTGTTTTCAAACACTCTTCTATTAACAATATGGACGCCACTAAAGGCAAATGGTTCGCCATTTTGGGTTTCGCCTCGTGTATCGCCTGTTTTGGTGTTTATCCAGCCAACTAACGCGCCGCTTCGAAAAACCAATTTTCTGGAAGTTGACCGATCGCTCACTGCAAACGTTGCTTCGCTCCCACTCTGCAAATGCTGAAGTATCAACTTTTCGTATGAAAAGGGAACCACCACATCTACATTGTGGACAAAAAGAACGTGTTCATCGTTTTGCAGCAACGACATGGCTTTTGCTACACCTCCGCCGGTGTCGAGCAATTGGTTGCGCTCATCGGAAATAGTAATTGCGTAGCGGTTTTGAAGCGCTGCAATGGCTGCAAACATTTGTTCCGGGAAATGATGCACATTCACAATAAAACGGTGAATGCCTACTTTGGACAAGCGTTCCAGCACGGTTTCCAGCATCGGTTTCCCAAGAAAAGACACCAATGCCTTTGGACAATTATCCGTAAGTGGTGCCAAACGGGTGCCAAGCCCGGCTGCTGGAATAAAGGCAACAATTTTTTTGGGGCTCATTGACACAAATGGGTTTTACGTTGAGCAACATGGTTTACCAGAATTTCTAAATCGGGATATAACTTCTTTAATTGCCTTGCCGCTTGCTCTGCGCAATACACACTCCGATGTTGGCCACCGGTACACCCGTAACTAACACTCAAATAAGAAAAGTCGCGTTCCAAATATCGGTCGATATGTTTCTTAACAAGCACAAGCGTATCGGCAATATAGTCGGCCACTTCGTTGTGCTTTTGCAAATATTCCTGCACGGCAGCGTCCATTCCGGTCAATTGTTTATACTGCTCTTCGCGCCCCGGATTGGGAAGTAACCGACAATCAAAGGCATAACCTCCGCCATGTCCGGTATAATCGGCTGGGAAACCACCATTTATGTACGAAAAACTATTAATTACCAACCGAAATTTAGTACTCTCATTTACCTTATATTTATCGGTATCGGAAAGCAAAGCGCGCAAACAACGCTCCAACTCGGGCACTCTGTGCAAGGCTTTTAAATGATCTAAAATTTCGCTCAAATTATCTAATGCCGGCAAAATAGACGATAAAAAATGTGCTTTTCGCTGATACACACCTCTAAAACCGTAAGCCCCCAATACTTGCAAAGTTCGCAGTAGCGCTATGGGGTAAAAATAATGGTCAAAATTCTTTTCTGTATAATCAATGCGGCTAACTAATTCATTTTTGTAAAATTCCAATAGCAAATGCCTGTCTTCTTTTGTAAGCTTTGCTTTTGCCTGGAATAGAAGTGAGG
>JAWOEM010000528.1:0-4341 GCA_046482785.1 Salinivirgaceae bacterium | reverse complement strand
TAGTTGATTTTGGTTTTCGGTTTGTAGGTTGGGTTGATTAAGAAATTGAGGGATTTGGGAGTTAAGTTAATTGAGTGAATTAAGTTGATTGGTTAGTGAGTATTGAACGTGGCGTTCGCTGTGTGGAGTAGTTTGTAGGTTTGGAAGTTGGTTTTGTTAAATTATTCTGTGTGTTTTCTTCATGTTTCTTTATTTCTTCATGGTTGATTGGTGGTTTCTGTTCCGTTCATGCAAAATTTCGCTTTCCCGCATGCTTGCAGCTGATCTTAGATCTTGGATTTTAGATGGATTCTTTGTTTGTTTTGTACTGATTTTCCCCTAACCAGGTGTTTTGTGCTTTTATAATATCGTTGCAATACTTTCCGTCTGCTGAAAATTGGTGAATTCCGGAGGAATTTCATATCTATAGAAACGATAACCCAAGTGAGTTGTCGCCGCGAAGGGACGTTCATTCTTTACAATGCAAAAATTATCGGCGAAACGGAGAAAAAGTGGGTTGAGTGGATTTGTAGTTTCTTTCGTGCTAAAATTTCACCTTTCCATGCGTTTGTGTCCAATGTTCGATAAATGACACTATCCAAAATCCACCTAAGCCATTTAACAGTTTAACCATAAAACACTATAACAATATAGCAGCATCCTCAATTCAATACGATTTTCCTGCAGCACACATATTTTTAGATAAATAATTCCCAATTTTGCAGTAAATAATTGAATTGTTTGTAATTTCGTTTCCGAAACCTCTAATGCAAATCATTACATTGAGTTTTCATTTACATACTTTAAAAGAACCAATAAATGGCTGACGATCCGAATAGTCTAATTCTTAAAACCCTGGCAGAAAAGTCAATGGTTAAGCTTGAAGTGTACAACAATACACTCATAGCCTTTAAGTCGATGAAAAAAGTAGCTCGCTACATGGCGTCCAACTTTAGAAAGCAATTGAGAGGCGTTGATGACCGTATTCATGTTGAATTTCGCGACGAGGGTCCCTTTCAGTTCGGATTAAAGATCGCAGGCGATATTATCATCTATTCTATGCACACAAATGTGTTCGAATTCGATCGGAAACACCAAATATGGAATACTCCGACCGTGAAAAAGGACGATTTTGCCTCCTATTGCGGAATGATTAATGTCTATAATTTTCTTGCCGATTCCTTTAAGTACAATCGCGACAACGATATGGGGTACCTCATAGGGCGGATGTTTATTAATAAAGACAACTACTTTTTTGTGGAAGGCAAACGGCAACTGGGAGTACTGTTTAACCAATTTGGAAAAGAAAAAATCGATACCAAAGAGGTTCGGAAAATTATTCAATCGACCATTCTTTTTTCGTTGGAATTTGATTTGCTCGTTCCTCCATATGATCAGGTGGCCGTAGCTACCGTGGAGCAGATTAATCGTAAAAGTTCAAGCAGCCAAATGAAAACAGCCAAGCGGCTCGGATTTCAGTTTTATAATGAAGATGAAAATTTAACGCATTTATAAATAAAAACCATTAGTACTATGAGAAAATTTTTTGTAATCGCTCTGGGGAGCTTGTTCATGATGACGGCATGTAGCCAGTCCGAAAAGAAACAAACTTCAGATGATAAAAAACCAGTTATGCAACAAAAGGTGGAGCAGTTTGCAGTTGTCGATCTAAAAACTAATTTAGGTCATCTTTCTGATAATCAGAAAAAAATGCTTGCTATATTGTTTGATGTGGCCGATGTAATGGAAGGATTGTTTTGGAAAGACGCTTTTGGCGATAAGCAAGAGTTAATGAGCCAGATTGAAGATGAGCATACCAAAACATTTGCCGAAATTATGTATGGACCATGGGATCGTCTCGACGGAAATAAGCCTTTTGTCGAAGGTTATGGCGAAAAACCTGCCGGTGCAAACTATTATCCGAAAGACATCACAAAAGAAGAGTTCGAAGCTTGGGATAATGAGAACAAAGACAGCTGGTACAGCATTGTGCGTAGAAACGATAAGGGTGAACTGATTAATATTCCTTACCATGAATTTTATGCCGAAGAAATCGATAAAGCTGCAAGCTTGCTTCAAGAGGCAGCTAAATACGCTGAAGACGAAGGGTTTAAGAAGTATTTAAACCTGCGGGCAGAAGCATTGCTGACCGATGAGTACCTTGCCAGCGATCTTGCCTGGATGGATATGCAAACCAACATGATTGATTTCGTAGTCGGCCCAATCGAAAGTTACGAAGACCAATTTATGGGAACTCGTGCTGCACATTCCGGACAAATTTTGATTAAAGACATGCTCTGGAGTCAGCGTTTGGAGAAATATGGTAAACTTTTACCAAGCCTTCAAAAATCATTGCCTTGCGACGATAAATACAAGCAAGAAGAGGCTAGAGCCAATTCTGATATGAACGTATACGATGTAATTTATTATGCAGGCGACTGCAACGCCGGAAGTAAAAATATAGCCATAAACCTTCCTAACGATCCACGCGTGCATGCTGCAAAAGGTAGCCGCAAACTGCAATTGCGTAACTCCATGCAGGCTAAATTCGAGAAAATCTTAGTCCCTATAAGTGAAGTGGTAATTGATAAAGACCAGCGCAAATATGTAAAGTTTGATGCATTTTTCGAAAATACCATGTTCCACGAAGTAGCACACGGCCTAGGAATTAACAATACCGTTACAGGCAAAGGTACTGTTCGCTCAGCACTTCAAAACCATTACAGCGCCATTGAAGAAGGAAAAGCCGATATTATTGGTTTATTCTTAGTAACCAAATTGAATGAAATGGGTGAATTGGGCGACCATGAGCTTATGGATAACTACGTAACCTTTATGGCAAGTATATTCCGCTCAATACGTTTTGGTGTAACAAGTGCTCATGGACTGGCCAATATGGTGCGTTTCAATTATTTCAACGAAGTGGGAGCATTTACACGCAGCGAAGAAAATGGAACCTACCATGTAAACTTTGAAAAAATGCAAGAAGCTCTCAATACTATGGGAGGCAAGATTCTCAAAATTCAGGGCGACGGCGATTACGATGCAGCTCAGGAAATGATTGATAAATATGGCGGTATTGGCGAAACACTACGTTCAGACCTTGCCAGAATCGACGGTTCAGGTATACCGCTCGACATTCGTTTTAACCAAGGGCCAAAAGTTGCAGGCTTAAAATAAGAAAACCAGAAGCATAGCGCAGACGCTAATTTGGAAGTGTATGTTTTTGCACAAAAAAATAGGCCGGGTAGTGGAATTTTCCACTATCCGGCTTTGTGTTTATGGGGAATTGGTGGATTGGTTGATTAAGGGTTTGAGTGAATTGCTGGTTCTGTTTCTTTCATGCTAAACTTCACCTTCCCGTGCGTTTATACCTGATCTTAGATCTTGGATTTTAGATTGGTGGGTTCTTTTTCTTATGTACAAAATTTCGTGTTCCCGTGTATTTGTGCCTGATCTTAGATCATGGATCTTAGATGTTTGATTGGTGGTTTCTGTTTCTTACGTACAAATTTTCACGTTTTCGTGAATTTGTGTCCGATCTTATATCTTAGATTTTAGATGCGGGTTCTGCTTTTTCTTGGCTAACCTGCAGCTTTATGTCTTTCTGCTTCTGGGTATTGAGTTAATTGAGTTAATTCAGTTGATTCAGTTATTCAGTTGGTAGTTTTGTTTGCTATTTTTTTCTATATGCCTTCTTAATGTTTCTTAATTTCTTAATGGTTGATTGGTGGATTCTGTTCCTTACGTACAAATTTCACCTTCCCGTCTGTTTGCAGCTGATCTTAGATGGGAATTCTGTTACTTTTGTGCTGATTTTCACCTAACCAAGTGTCTTGTGCTTTTATAATATCGTTGCAATACTTTCCGTCTGCTGAAAATTGGCGAATTCCGGAGGAATTCCATATCTATAGAAACGATAACCCAAGAGAGTTGTCGCCGTGACGGGTCTTTTATTTCTTGTAACGCAAAAATTATCGGCGAAACGGAGGAAAAGTGGATTGAGTGGATTTGTAGTTTCTATTGTACAGAATTTCGCCTTCCCGTGTGTTTGCATCCGATCTTAGATGTTAGATTTTAGATGCGGATTCTGCTTTTTCTGGCTAACCTGAAGCTGCGTGGCTTTCTGTTTCTGAGTATTTTGTTAATTGAGGTATTGAGTTGATTAAGTTTATTAACCCACATTGCAGGTAATGCGCCCTAAACCAATAAAAATCGGTTGATAACTCACTGACTTATCAACAATTGTCAACACCGTGAATTATTAGTCGACTCATTATCAGAACTATGGCTCTTTTTGGTTTTTCGAATTTCATTTGTGCACCTACCTGAGGTATTGACAAACAGTAAGTTAAAGTGTAA
>JAWOEM010000235.1:0-4608 GCA_046482785.1 Salinivirgaceae bacterium | reverse complement strand
AAACGTCAAGTTATTTCGGCACAATCCCTAAATTTAGAACGTATGAAACGAACACGAATTTTAACATTTTAAAATGCACGCACAAAAATGATTAAAATTGTTCGAACGTATCATCCCGATTGGTGATCGGGGACAGATATGGCCATTGAAGATAAAATGTAAACAGATGAAAATTGTTTTGCTTTGGATAGGAAAGTCGGTTGGAAACCATGTTAAGTCAGGCATTGATGAATATGCGAAACGTATAAAACGGTACCATGGATTTGACGTGTGCGAAATTCCTCACATAAAAAATGCCGATAAAATAACTCCGGCATTGCTTAAAAAGAAAGAGGCCGAACTAATATTGGCTAAACTAAATAGTGACGACTATGTTATTTTACTGGACGAAAACGGAAAACTACGAACAAGTGAAGCGTTTGCAAAACAAATTCAAGATCTGATGCTACAATCGATAAAACGTGTAATTTTCATCATTGGCGGAGCTTACGGCTTCGATGCAGCCATGTACAACAGAGCAAATGCCAAGTTATCGTTGTCGCCCATGACATTTTCGCACCAGCTTGTTAGAGTGCTCTTTTTGGAACAATTATACCGCGCCAACACAATTATTAAAAACGAACCTTACCATAACGCCTAGTTTCGTACAATCTGATTAATATGTTACTATTCCGCACAAAAATATTGCATTCGTTACTGGTTTTCATTGTATTGTCGTCGTTCGCCTACTCTTTCTCCTTTTTCAGGATGCACAATGCCGATTCGGTGGTAGATGCCGCGCGGGTAGAAAAGGTGATTTTTAATAAGAAGCAGCAAACACGCGAAATATTAGCGAAAGCGGCTCAGCTTATTGAGCAAAATGGCTTGGATTGGTACATTACCAAAGAACATGAAAATTTAAAAAAACGGTATCACGAAGATGGGATTGCCATTGTAATTTATAAAAACTGGTACCTGAAACTTTGGCCGGAGAACACGGTAATAGTACCCGAAGTATTTGGCACCAACGTATTTGAAGAACGCTTGGTAAAATTGGGCAATAGCTACTATATTCCGGTACTTTCGCGCACGCCTGACGTCGATATGGTGGGATTAATCCACATTAAAAGCGAATACTCATCGTCGAGCGAGCTGGTGAGTGACCAATTTCAACACGACTTTTTTCTGTCGCCGCAGGTACAAATATCTACTAACCCCATTCAAAAGCCACGCGTGTTCGATGAAGATAACCGCTATCTTTTTTCGTTGGCTACAAACAATAAACCCATTTACAACAGTGCATACAATTGGCTGATTTTTGCATTTTTTACAGGTGCATTACTGGCATTTTTCCGATTGTTCATGCTCCTATTCTCGTATAAAAAGCACGACAACAACTATTATCCTTACCTAATTTTTGCAATGGTTCTGATTGGCATACTTCGCCTTTTGATGGTAAAGTATCAAATTCCGAACTTTTTACAAGATTTTGCATTATTTAGCCCGGAATATTATGCCAGTAGCTGGATAGCCCCTTCGCTTGGCGATTTGCTGCTAAACACCGCTTTTGTACTTTTCTTTTTGGTTTTTATTCGCCAAAAAGTTGTGCTCAATTCGTTACTTATTACCAATAAACGACAATACATATACCTATGGTTGCTCATTTTTATTGTAATGATCGCCACGTACATCGCATTGCTCAGCAACCTGCTGGGCACCATAGTCCGCGATTCGACCATTGAATTCCAGCCACATAAAATATTCGAGATTACCGGGTTTACGCTTATTGCTTTTCTGGCGTTTATTACCAATATCATTGCATTTTTACTGTTTTTAGATTTTGGCATTCGCTTCTTTAAGCAGCATTTAAAACTGAAACCGATACTGTTCTTTCTTAACATTGGTGTACCCATATTACTGGTGGTTTCATTGTCGATTAACCCACACCTTTCGTTTTTTAGTGCATTGTATTACATTTTACTAATTAACATTGCTCTTTATTACAGATGGTTTAAAGCCAGCGTTAAATTCAGTCTCATACTCATATTTTCGGCCATTACGGCCTTTTATCTAACTCAGGTCATCGATTCGCAATATTTGGAAAAACAATTTGGCCGCATGAATCTGTTGGCTGTAAACCTCTCGGTATCGCAAGATTTTTACGCAGAAATGCGTCTCCAACAAACAAGCAAAGAGCTGCCGGCCGATGCCTACATCGACACACTCCTAACCTCGCAACGTCTGGTGGCAGACGAAATACAACAATATATACAACGAAACTATTTTAATAACTACATGGCACGCTACGAAATGCACGTAGACGTTTGTCACGATAACGACAGCTTATTTGTAGAAGATTCTTCCATTCAGTGGCAACACTGCCGCGAATATTTCCATGAGTTGGCACTCCAAAAAGGTGAGCCTGTGTACAAATCGAACTATTTTTTCATGGGCGAAGAAGACGCAAAGCTCAAATACCTTGGTTTACACGATATTTTGTTGTCGAACGGCAGGCACGTTACGCTACTGGTGCATTTGCACTCAAAAGTGGTAAAATTCAACCCGGGCTTTACCCAATTGCTCGATCGGTACAAGAAGGTAGGGGCATCGTTCCTCAATCAGTTCGATTATGCAAAATATAAGAATAACCGCATTGTTTCCAAATACGGAAACTATCCCTACAGCCTTTCGGCAAATGCGTACAACATAAGCGATAACGAGTTTTCGCGCATTTGCAACGACAATTATTGCCATTTGGTTTACAAACAAAACGACCAAGGCGATTTGGTAGTAGTCAGCTATCCGACAATATCGTTTTTACAGTTACTCATCAATTTCTCGTACCTGTTTGTGTTTATATTCATACTGTTGTCGATAACCTACTTTTATCGCGTATACGCAAAAAGAGGAATTGCCCTATCGAACAGCATTCGCAACCGCATACAGTTTTCAATGATTGGGTTACTGCTTATTTCGGTCATTTTTATTGGCGGCGGCTCTATTTACTATATTGCGCAGGCCTACGAAGAAAAAAATACGCAGGTAATTGACGAAAAAATACATGCGGTAATTACCGAGCTGCAATCGCAATTTTCGAGCAACCGCTCCATGCACATGCTCGATGAAGATTACCTGAACTTTTTAATGCAGAAATACACCAATGTATATAATTCCGACATATCGATTTTCGATAAAGATGGAAATTTGGTATCCACATCGCGTCCCGAAATTTACAAACAAGATTTTCTGAGTCGGAAAATGGATTTTTCTGCATTTATGCAAATGAAGTATTTCCAACAATACAAAATTATCCAGCAAGAGCGCATTGGCAAACTCACCTATTACAGTGCATACGTGCAGTTAGTAAATAAAAACAACGAAATTTTAGGTTTTGTAAACTTGCCATTTTTTGGCAACAAAAACTTACTTACCGAGGATATATCGAGTATAGTGGTTACATTTATTAATGTATACTTGCTTTTGATACTGTTAACCATTATCATCGCCATTTTTATTTCGGATAATGTAACCCGCCCATTGCAGGTGCTTAGGCAAAAAATGGGTCAAATAGACCTAAAAAAGCATAACACCCCAATCGACCTGAAAAGTAATGATGAAGTAGGTTACCTGGTAAAAGAGTACAACCACATGGTGCAGGAATTGGGGCGCAGCGTAGAGTTACTGGCCAGGCAGGAGCGCGAAACAGCCTGGCGAAGCATGGCCAGACAAGTTGCACATGAGATTAAAAACCCGCTAACACCTATGAAGTTAAGCGTTCAACTCATGCTTAGGGCGTGGAAAGAACAGGCGCCCGATTTCGACCAACGATTGCACAAGGTTAGCAATACGCTAATTCATCAAATAGATACCTTATCGAATATTGCCACCGAATTTTCGACTTTTGCACGCATGCCGGGCGAACAAATCGAAAAAGTGGAAATTAATGAGTTGGTGCAATCGGCAGAAACGCTGTATAACGAATATAAAAACATTGAAATTCGCACCAGCGTAGATCCCAAACAAACGTTTTACGTACTGGCCGATAAGAGCAGGATGCTGCGGGTGCTCAACAACCTCTTAAAAAATGCAGCACAAGCCATTGCAAAAGATCAGCAGGGCGTGGTGAAAATTATTACACAAAAGGCTGCTGACATGGTTTTACTAAAAGTAAGCGATAATGGTGAAGGTATACCCGAAGAAATTCGCGGAAAGCTATTCCAGCCCAACTTTACGACTAAAACAAAAGGAATGGGATTGGGTTTGGCTATGGTGAAAAACATTATTGAGGGTTTTGGCGGAAAAATATGGTACGAAACAGAAACAGGCAAAGGAACCACGTTCTATATTCAGTTGCCGCTGTTGTAAGAGAAATGTTGTGTATGAATAGAGGCACCCCGACTTTATAGACAGGCACTAATTAACTAAAATTTATTTTTTGTGAAACATACAGAACACACTAACAGGAACCATAAGCAGAGAAGAGAAAATACGCAATCGGACAACGAAAATGCACAGATAAGTGCAACAAAAGAACCAGAACGTTGGCAACGAATTTTGCATGCGGTTTTGCTCCCGTTTTCCACAGTACTAAAATATACGCTGTTGCTCGTAGTAAATATTTACCGGTAC
>JAWOEM010000066.1:0-2963 GCA_046482785.1 Salinivirgaceae bacterium | reverse complement strand
TAGAACGTTACGACCGTATGGTTAAAAAATACGGTGTGTTGCGGATTCTCAAAAAAGGTCTGGAGGTGGAAGATGCTTTTTTTACCCTGCTGTACCCCATGCCATTAGAAAGCAGCAGCCAAACTGCCAAAGATAATTTCGCGAGCAATGAGTTTAGCGTTACCCGTCAGGTACAGTACAATTTAGAAAATTTGCGTGAGGAAATAGATATGGTGGTTTTTGTAAATGGCTTGCCCCTGGCAACGCTTGAGTTGAAAAACCACTGGACAGGGCAAAATGCCAAGGTGCATGGTGTAAGACAGTATAAAAAAGACCGAGATATTCGCCAACCCTTGCTAAACTTTGGCCGCTGTTTGGTGCATTTTGCGGTAGATACTGACGAGGTTTTTATGTGTACCAAATTAAACGGCGATAATTCGTTCTTTTTGCCTTTTAATAAGGGGCATAACAATGGCAAAGGCAATCCACCCAATCCATTCGGGCATAAAACCAGCTATTTATGGGAAGAAGTATTTACCCGCGAAAGCCTGGCCAACATCATTCAGCATTTTGTCCGTTTCGATGGCAAGCCAAACGATGCACTAAGCAAGCGAACCTTGTTTTTCCCCCGATACCATCAAATGGATGTGGTACGCAAAATATTGGCCGATGCTTCGGCAAAAGGCGTAGGGCAAACCTACCTGATTCAGCATAGTGCAGGTTCGGGCAAATCCAATTCCATAACCTGGGCAGCCTATCAATTAATCGAAACTTATCCAGAAAATATAAATACAAGGGGAGCAAAAGCCATCGACCGACCACTGTTCGATTCAGTAATTGTTGTTACAGACCGCCGCTTGCTCGATAAACAACTCCGCGAAAACATCAAAGAATTTTCCGAGGTAAAAAACATCATTGCTCCGGCATATTCTTCTCGTGAATTGCAAACCAGTTTAGAAGAAGGCAAGAAAATTATCATCACCACCATTCAAAAATTCCCTTTTATTGTTGATGGTATAGCCGATTTATCCGACAAAACCTTTGCTGTTATCATAGATGAAGCCCACAGTTCGCAAAGCGGAACAGCTGCAGGAAAAATGAACCAGGCCATGGGTAAAGATGGGAGGACTGTGTCCGCCGCAGATTTATCGGAGGCGGATGAAGAAGAAGATGCACAGGATAAAATCTTAAAAGCCATGCAAGCCCGTAAAATGAAGGGCAATGCTTCCTATCTGGCTTTTACGGCAACGCCAAAAAATGCCACTCTCGAAAAGTTTGGGCAGAAACATGAAGACGGTTCATTTAATCCTTTCCATTTGTATTCCATGAAACAAGCCATTGAGGAAGGTTTTATTCTGGATGTGCTGGCAAATTATACTACGTACAAAAGTTATTACGAAATTGAAAAATCCATTCAGGATAACCCTTTGTTCGATAGTAAAAAGGCACAGAAAAAACTTCGGGCATTCGTTGAAAGGGATAAACGTACCATTGCTACAAAAGCTGAAATTATGCTGGAACACTTCATAACAAAAGTGTACAACACCAAAAAACTAAAAGCAAAGGGCAAGGCAATGGTAATAACCCAAAATATTGAATCGGCTATCCGTTATTATAAGTCAATAAAACAAATATTGGATGAAAAGGGAAATCCTTTTAAAATAGCCATTGCCTTTTCCGGGAAAAAAACAGTGGATGGCATAGAATACACCGAGGCCGACATAAACGGCTTTGCCGAGAAAGATACCCGCGATAAATTCGACGACGACCAGTACCGTATTTTAGTGGTTGCTAATAAATATCTTACGGGTTTCGACCAGCCAAAGCTATGCACCATGTATGTCGATAAGAAATTGCAAGGGGTAATGGCAGTTCAGGCATTATCGCGCTTAAATCGTGCTGCCGATAAATTAGCAAAGAAAACCGAAGACCTGTTTATTCTCGATTTTTTTAATACCACCGAGGATATTAAAAACGCTTTCGACCCATTCTATTATCTACAACTCTTACAAAAGAAACGGATGTAAATGTACTGCACGAACTGAAAAGCACTCTGGGCGATGTGGGTGTTTATGAATGGAGCGAAGTGGAAGATTTTAACATTAAATACTTCGAAGGTGTCGACGCCCAGCAATTAAGCCCAATTATTGATGTGGCAGCCAACAGGTTTAATCAGGAATTAGAATTGGAGGACGACCAAAAAGCCGATTTCAAAATTAAAGCAAAGCAGTTTGTGAAAATTTATGGTCAAATGGCCTCAATTATGACCTATGAAATTGTCGATTGGGAAAAATTGTATTGGTTCCTGAAATTTTTAATTCCCAAGCTCATTGTTAAAACCAAAGAGGATGAATTGATTGATGATTTGCTGAATTCAGTCGATTTATCTACCTACGGTTTAGAGCGCACAAAAGTAAATCAATCCATAGGATTAGACAGCTCCGACTCTGAACTTGACCCACAAAATCCCAATCCACGTGGAGCACATGGCAGTGGAGAAGAAAAAGACCCGCTAGATGAGATTATCCAAACATTCAACGACCGCTTTTATTCCGGCTGGGAAGAAACACCCGAAGAAGCAAGGGTAAAATATATATCCATAGCCAAAAACGTAATGGCACATCCCGATTTTAAAGATAAGGTAGCCGAAAACACAGACAAACAGAACAGCGACTTGGCATTAAAGCGTATTATGGATGAGATTATGCTAAAGCGCCGAAAAGCTAATGTAGAAGAATACAAACGCTACGCAAAGGATGATGCCTACTATCAGGGTATGTTCGATTTAATGCGGCGAATGATTGAGAATCCCAATCTTGTGACTGGGCTTTAGCGGGAGATCTTTTCCGATTTAATATGATTGTTTTAACCCTAAATAACCAAGCATCTAAAAAACATTTTTGAAACTGGAGAGTTAAATGAATAAAAGATTAGTTCCATTTTGGAACATACTACTCAACATGGCACTATCAAAGGAAAAAGAC
>JAWOEM010000063.1:0-3708 GCA_046482785.1 Salinivirgaceae bacterium | reverse complement strand
TAATACTGTTTTCTATTTCGCCGCTTGCTCTTTCGCCGATAACTCCACAATTACTATTATTTACCGCCACATCGCGGCGATTTCCATTTGCAATCAATTTTCCTACCATAATTCCGCGCCTAATGGCGCTTTTTAGGTCGTTCCGAAGGCCGTAGGCCTGGTATTATGGTAGAAACGCAGCGCTGAAACCGTATTTCGCCGTGGCGGAACATTCATTTTTTTCACTACAGAAAATAGCGGCGAAAAGTAACGGAAAGTATGAAAAATGGATAATTAGCTCCTGTATATAATAGTGTTGCAAATATATTGGGTAACGTTTTAAAATAAAATTAGCTTTGCAGACGTAATATACCAAAACGGTTTGAATATTTTTTTTGAATTAACACGTTTATACAATGAAAATTTCTTTTCTACACATAATTTGTTTCGCAGCACTATTTCTAGTTGGATTTCAGGCACAGGCTCAAACACCCAATATTCATTATCGGAATTATCGCACCATTCCGGCAGATTCAGTCTGGGTTCCCATTTACCAATCGATACACAGCAGAAACACAGAGGAAGCAGACAGCCTATTTCAGGCCTTGAGTTCTAACTTCTGGGAAGATGAAGCGTATGAACACTATTTATTTCTGCACACAGAATACTCCTATTGGTTACGACTAGCCGGAGGAAAAAGCCAACCCTCTGCAGATCTTTTGGGAAAAGCCCTGGTTAAAGTAGCAGACAAGGTTCCTGAAAAGAGTTTCGATGTGCTTTTTGCGCAATATTACATGGTGTTGCATTCGGCTTCCGTTGAAGATAAACTTAAATGGGTAGGGCAATTTACCAATAATTACGAACAGCTTTTCCCCGACAATAAATTGGTTAATTTTAGCACAACCGTACACATGATTGGGGGTACGGCAAGCTTTTATGCAGACGATATACAACGAACTTGGTATCATTGGGACTATTGCCGTTCGCATTTGAATAAAATTCCGGATCCGCTATGGTTCCTGCGTAAGGTAGGCTCTTCCGTAAAAATGAGCCAACCCGAAACAGCACTTTTACTGCTTGAATATGTTTACGACAGATTAATGACGATGCCAGACAAATGGCATAAGAAATTCACCATTACAGGAAATTACTTGGTTCAGCTCATGCGTATGAACCGGGTTGATGACGCAATTGAAGTGGGTGAAAAAGGACTGGAATATTTTTACAGCCACTTGGAAGATATTAAGAAAGGGATCCGACCACATGCAGTCATTCACCTGGCACTAATCGACGCTTATTTGGAAAAAGGTCGATACACCGATGCCTTTGAAATAATGCAAAGAACCTATGACGATATGGAAATGTTTTCATATAAAGGGCAAACAAAATCGGCACTACTCAGTAAAAAACGCCAATATTTTGCAGGAATGGAGATGACAGACTCAGCCTTGGCCTACCTTAATCAAGCTCACAAAATTAATTTAAAAGCCAAAACGGATCCTGAATACATTGCCTATAACTTTATGGACAATACGCTACAAAACGATTTTAGGCAGTTTGGCGAGAATTACATGCAAAAAAAGCAATATAACAAAGCAATTTCACACTTTAAAAAATCGCTTCGAGCAGCAAATCTAAAGCATTTCGAACACATCAACGACACGACTTATCTAATTCCCCCCGATGAATTCAGAGGATTGAACACAGAAGCCACAATGCGAGTGGTAGCCAGACTATTGGAAGCCATGCAGGCGCTTTACAAAAAATCATCTGATGAGAAGGTACTACAGGAAATGCTGATGTACACAAATTATGGCAATAACATTCTTAAAGAACAGTTCAAATCCTTGGCTGATGAACAATTGATTTTAACGACATCAGAATTCATGAAAAACAATAATGCGTATGCCATTTTTGCGTGCAATAAGTTGGCAGCCGAGCATCCAAACTACATCGATTCGGCATTTTTGTATGCCGACATGCCTCGCTCCTTTAGTCTGAGCTATCTAAAGCAACTAAAGCACAGAAATGTAAGCAGCAAAGAGGACTCGCTTATGACCACTATAAGCAAATTGAGTATTGAATTGGCAAACAGAAACCCGTCAGACACTTCGTTATCTGAAGATTATGTTAATACAATTATGGATCTGTTAAGAGCAAAAATGCTTTTAGGCGAATTGATCGATTTTGAATCGAAAAAGATTTATGAAGAGCCCGATATCAATGAGATAAAAAACAACCTAAATGAAAATGATGCCGTAATTGCAAACTTCATTACTGACACAGTGGTTTATTCCATTTGTTATACAAACGACAATCAAAAAATTCATCGGGAAACGGTTGCTGATATTGAGGCCAAAGTTCGAAAACTCAAACGAAAACTGAAAACCGGAGGATATACACGCTCAAATGGTCGTGAATTATACGAAATTTTGATTGCCCCCTTCCAAGAAGAGCTAAAAAACGTAACACAACTAAATATTCTTGCAGACGAACTCCTAAGCGAAGTCCCTTTTGAGGTGCTAACAGACGCAAACCAAAATTTTTTAGTTCAAAAATTTGCAACCCGCTACTATTTTTCGGCAAAAAAAATGACAAAAAGAAAACTACAACAGCCACAATCGCTTCTGGCGGTAGCTCCCGGATTCATCAAAAATGATGAATTTCTGTTGGAAAACGTAACCCGATCGATGATAGACACATCAGAAATTTTTCGTAGTCACCCTGAAGTATCTACTCTTGCACCATTAAAATTTGCACTGGAAGAAGTAAAATCCATCAATAAATTATGCAAAAAAAGCAACATGGAAACATGGATACTTGAAAATAATGATGCCACAGAGCTTAATTTTACGCAAAAGGTAAAAGAGAAAGATATTATTCATATTGCAACACACGGTATTAGCGGGAAGGAATACGAAAGCGGATTGTTCTTTTCTTATGACAAACAAAACAACGATGACGGGTTCCTCCACTTGCCGGAGCTTTACCGTTTAGACCTCGATGCGAACCTAATTGTGCTCTCGGCTTGCAAAACTGCCACCGGCGAAATAAAAAAAGGCGAGGGCGTTCTGGCTTTACCGCGCGGGTTTATTTATGCCGGGGTTCCCAATATTGTTGCCAGCTTATGGAAAGTTCATGACAAACATACAAAATACCTGATGGAACGCTTTTATTTTCACATGCTACATAACCAAAACACATATGCTGAAGCATTGCAGAAAGCCAAGTTAGATGCATTGAATAAAAAGCACATGCCATTGGATTGGTCCGGATTCGTGCTTATTTCGGAATAATAAATTTCGGTTTTTGTAATTAACTAATTCTACTTTGACACATTTAAAATAATTCTCAAAATCAACCTGTTTTGCCCTTGATCCGCCGATTGGCGGAAACAGGTTAATTTTTCGACTTTCGCTCTTCAGAGTAGGGGGAAAATCAATTCTGGTTCTAATTTGTCAAAATAGAATTAAATTATCGTACTTGCCAGCATGCTGTTTTAGAATGTTTCAATCAAAACAACATTGCTTTACCCACATATATGTTCGCCAACAACACCTTTGTCGACACTCTTTAATAACACATCGCGGCGACATTATAGCTTGCAATCAATTTTTCTACCATAATTCCGCGCCGAATGGTGCATTTTCGATCGTTCCGAAGGCCGTAGGCCTGTTATTATGGTAGAAACGCAATGCAGAAAACGTAAATCGCCGTGGCGGGACGTTC
>JAWOEM010000535.1:0-3395 GCA_046482785.1 Salinivirgaceae bacterium | reverse complement strand
CAAACCAACCCATATATTGAAAGAACGCAAAGTAGTTATTGCGCAATTGCTCAATCAATCACAAAATTTATATCATACTATTGAAAAACAAAATACCTAATATCTATATTGTTACCGGCGATGTTCATCAAGGTAAAACCTCTTTTGTGCAAAAAGTGGTTGAAGAACTATGTGCCAAAAATATGGAAGTAGGAGGGTTTTTAAGTTTGGGCAACTTGAAGCACGGCCGGCGCAGTGGTTTTGTATTACGTATGCTTCCGGATGGCAGAGATATGGAGCTTTGCAGCGATGAACCGCATAAGAACTGGCTAAAGTTCAGGCGGTTTTATTTCAACCCCAATGCCATAGCGCTTGGCAATAAAATTCTTATAGACGAGGCGCAAGCGCAAACTCCGTTGGTGCTGGTCGATGAAATTGGCCCCATGGAGTTGAATGAAGCCGGATGGTTTCCCGGTATTGCTGCCCTACAAACACATTTTCGTGGCACTCAAATTTGGGTAGTGCGTCGTACGTTGGTCGATGATGTAAAGCATTTTTTTCAGGTTCAACATAGCCAAATAATTGATATTTCTAAACAAAGCCCGCAAGCCTTGATTCATTCATTGGCATTGCAGGAAATTAAATAATGGATTCAAATTTGTTAAATTCGTCATATGATACGTTTTATTCTAAATAACGAACTGGTTCAAACAGATTTACCCGAGGGTAGTGCGCTAGTCGATTTTATTCGTTACGAAGCTGAATTGCCCGGAACCAAAATTGGCTGCCGCGAAGGCGATTGTGGTGCATGCACCGTTTTGGAGGGAAGTTTGAAAGATGGTAAAATAGTGTATAAAAGCATTGTTTCATGTCTTACTCCTTTGCGCAATGCTCAGGGCAAGCATATTGTAACGCTAGAGGGAATTAATATGCAACATTTATCTCCGGTGCAAAAAGCGATGGTTGATAATGCTGCTACACAGTGCGGATTTTGCACTCCTGGGTTCGTCATGTCATTCACTGGTCAAGGCATGTCTGGAAATGTGGCAACCAAAGATTTAGCCATTGATGCTGTGAGCGGAAATATTTGTCGCTGCACCGGATATAAATCCATTGAAAGAGCTGCACAAGCTATTGCCGGAGCATTTGGCAATAAGAATCTCGAAAATCCGGTAGAGTGGATGGTAGAACAAAACTATCTGCCCGACTATTTCTTACAAATACCCGATAAATTGCAAACCATTGCAAACGAATTGCATGCTAACCAATCCGGGAATGTGATAATAGGGGGAGGAACCGACCTTATGGTGCAAAAGCATGATGAAATTGCTGAATCGTCGCTCAATAGTTTTTACCTAAAGAATGATTTGAAATACATAAAAAAGCAGGATGGTAAAATCTGTATTGGGGCTGCATGTACTGCAAATGATATTGGTACCCATAAATTGATGCGGAATTTAATTCCCGAAATTACATCGTTTTTCAAGTTGGTTTCTTCAGAACCCATTCGAAATACAGCAACAATAGCCGGAAATATAGTAAATGCATCTCCAATTGGAGATTTGTCCATCATGTTACTAGCTATGAATGCTGATGTAGTACTCAATAAGAGTGGAGATACACGCAAGTTACCGTTAAAGTCATTTTTCCTCGATTATAAGAAAATTGATCGGAAAAAAGATGAGTTCATTGAGCAGTTTGAAATTCAGTTACCAAAAAATACATATCGCTTTAACTACGAAAAAATTAGTAAGCGTATCCATTTGGATATAGCAAGTGTAACTACTGCAATGTCTTGCGAAATGAATGGTAATACAGTTGTAAGTTGCCATGTGTCGGCAGGTGGTGTGAAAGCCATTCCGCTATATTTGGAAGCTACATCTCGCTTTTTGGAAGGTAAAGAGATGTCCGTTGAAGTAGTACTTCAGGCAGCTGAAATTATACAATCTGAAATTTCGCCCATTAGCGATGTGCGTGGAACCGACGAATATAAACGTCAATTGCTCAGACAGCTTTTTATTGCACACTGCAAAAAATTGTTCCCTGAGTCGGTATCGGCAGAGGAATTATTAGCCGCAATATAAGTTATTGGTGGAACTTTAAAAATGATGAAAATGAAGAATGTTGACTCTATAAATCACGTAACCGGAAAATCTGTTTATTTGGATGATATACCTGAACAAAAGGGAACGTTACACGGGGTTGTGTACGGTGCTCCTGTGGGGCATGCAACCATAAAAAACATTGATTTTAGCAAAGCGGAGAATGTTTCGGGTGTAGTCAAAATAGTAACACACAAAGATATAACCCGTGATAATCAGATAGGTGGAATTGTTGAGGATGAACCACTTTTTGCAGAAGAAGAAATTCATTTTTTCGGTCATCCTATAGCACTGATTGTAGCTAAGGATGCTTTTACCGCACGCAAAGCCCGCCGTTTAATTGAGATCGATTATGAAGAGCATGAAGTTGTAACAGATCCGCGAGTGGCATTCGAAAAAGGAGAGTTATTGATTCCCTCGCGCAGTTTTCAGATGGGAGATGTTAATGCCGTTTGGAATCAGTGTGCACATGTTTTTGAAGGTTCCGTTGAGATTGGTGGGCAAGAGCATTTGTATATTGAAACACAAGGTTCCTATGCCTATCCGACAGATAATGACAGTATAAAAATACACTCTTCCACGCAAGGGCCAACTGCGGTGCAAAAAACAGCAGCTCGGGTTCTCGGATTGCCTATGCACCGCATCGAAGTTGATGTGGCGCGTTTGGGTGGAGCTTTTGGAGGTAAAGAAGATCAAGCATCCGGTTTTGCTACAATGGTTGCATTGGCTGCTTATCTTTTACGTAAGCCGGTGAAAATAACCCTTGATCGTGTGGATGATATGCAGATGACCGGTAAACGACATCCATATAGTGGAGATTATAAAATTGGATTAACCAAAGATTTGAAAATATTGGCCTACGAGACTACGCTCTATCAAAATGGTGGTGCAGCTGCCGACTTGTCTCCTGCTATTATGGAACGTACGCTCTTTCATTCTACGCATAGTTATTTTGTGCCAAACTCATTTGTTACAGTACATAGTTGTCGTACAAACCTGCCGCCCAATACGGCTTATCGTGGATTTGGAGCGCCTCAGGGAGCATTTACAATTGAATCGGCCATTGCACAAGTAGCAGAAAAACTGGATGTTCCAAAATATAAAATACAAGAAGCCAATTTTATTAAAGAGAATGACCTATTTCAATATGGGCAGGTAGCGGAGCAGGTAAACAATCGTAAATCCTATGATGAGGCTATTGATTTGTATGATTTTAAAGCATCAGAAAAGGCAGTTGCAACCTTTAATGAAACACATGTAGATAAAAAGAAAGGTTTATCCATAATGCCGATCTGTTTTGGAATTTCATTTACG
>JAWOEM010000533.1:0-5753 GCA_046482785.1 Salinivirgaceae bacterium | reverse complement strand
GGTATCTGATATTTTTTGTATCATACGTAATACCATTTGCCGATCTTCGGGATGTACAATTTCTATTGAAGAGTTTCCTATCAGCTCTTCAGCCGAATAGCCGAGCAGCTCTATAATGTTTGGGGAAACATAACTGAATTTCCCTTGGGTATCTATGGAGTAAATAATGTCATTGGCTTCCTCAACAAACGAGCGAAATTTAGCCTCACTCCTTTCCAACGCCTTTTTTTGCCGTCGCTCCAATGTTACATCTGTGGACAGTAACAAGCCGGAAGCATGTGCTTCCGTTTCGGGAGGAACAACAATATTGCTATAAATGCGCTCGTGGAATGTATCTTCAAATTTCATGGGAACGCCCCTCTCTAAAGCATTAAGCATTTTTACAAATCGTCCGTTAAAAACGTGCTCCGAAGAGAGTTCCGAAATGGTTTTGCCTTCAATGTCTTCATTTTCGTGGCGTAAATATTCACGCATGGTTTTATTAATCAAGCCAACATTACCATTTTCATTAATCTGTGCCAGCCCTATGGGCAAATTATCGATCAAATCTTTATACAACGATTTGGTAGCATGGTCTTCTTTTTGTGCCAATATGCGCTTGGTAATGTCCATAACCGACCCGGAAATACGTATCGGATATCCATCCTCATCTTCAATAAGCTCATTGTGTATGCTTACATATTGAACGTGGGAGTTAAATGCTTTAATTTTTATTTCCAGGGTAAATGCAGTACCATGTTCCAAAAGCTCCACAAACTTGCTTGTAATGCTTTCGGCATAGGCCGGATATGCTAAATCGATTATGCTTTGCGGATTGGGCGTAAACTGGTGCGGCCCAATGCCCAAAAGTCGGTAAAGCCCATCGGACCATACCGTTTCGTTGGTATACAAATTCAGCTCCCAAAAGCCCATGTTGGCATGGCGCTCCATCTGTTCGATTAAATGCTGGTTTTCGTAAAGCTTTTTGGCAAGATACTTTTTCCTAATAAGGTCTTTTTCAACTGAACTATTGGCTCTGTCGAGATATTTGCGAATATCGCCTATAGAAGTGTTTCCAATATGATGCTTTCCTAAACTATTTTGTGCTCGCGCTCGAAGCGCACTAATTTTTTCTTCAATCATCTTGTCGTTTTTATAATTCTGTTGGGTGTTTTTTTTCTTGCACATGTTTGTTTGCTTAATTATTGAGGTCGGTCTAAAAAGGTCTTCAAATTGCTAAATGCTGAAAACCATATAAAACCCTTTTTATACCAAACTCATTATTCTTTTCGTGCCACATGCACATAAACATAACCATCTATGTATATATAAAGTTTGACGTCAGTAATTCAATATGTATACCAAAAAATACGACTCGCAGAACAACAGACTTTTAAAAGATAAAAAATAACCCATGTTGAGAGTGGCTTTACTTACAGGTATGATTAAAAACAAGCTCAAAGAATAGCTAACGAAAAACTTTAAACCATCAAATTTTTACAAGAATTTTCTATTACTCTCGCGCTACATTAACAATGCAATAACAAACAAGCGGGTAGGTGGCCAAAATCACAAAAAAAGGCTACAAAAGCGAGCTGCTTGTAGCCTTGGTCATAAAAAAAGGCAATAAAACCATATACGAAATCCTTAATTTCCCTCTACTAAATATTCCCTCAATTGTGGGCTTTTCGGACTTTTGAATAGTTGTTCCGGAGTTCCTTGTTCAATAATTTCTCCGTAATGCATAAAAACCACATTATCGGCCAGTCGTTGGGCTTGTCGCAAAATATGTGTTACCAAAATAATGGTATAATGCTTTTTGAGTTCGCGAAACAGGTTTTCGATAATTTTGCTGGAAACCGGATCAAGTGCCGATGTGGGTTCATCAGCTAAAATAATGCGTGGTTTCACGGCCAATCCGCGGGCAAGGCAAAGGCGTTGCTGCTGACCAATAGAAAGGCTGTCAGCCGACTTGTGCAAACGATCTTTGACTTCGTCCCACAGTCCTACTTCGCGGAGCTTTTTTTCAACATTGTAGTCGATAAGATCCTTGTTTTTGACTCCTTTTAAATGTATCCCGTAGGCTACATTTTTATAAATAGAAACCGGCAGCGGAAAAGGTTTTTGCGACAACAAGCCCATTTTTTGCCTGATAAGTGCCACATTTTTTTGCGTATTCAATATATCGTCTCCCTCAATAAAAATTTGACCCGATACCCGCAGTTCCCTGTAAAGATCGGTGAGTTTGTTCAGCGATTTTAGCACTGTGGTTTTGCCGCAACCCGACGGACCCAGTAGCACCGTAACTTTATTTTTGGGAATATTCAAATTTATGTTCTTCAGAATATGATGCTTTTCTGCATACACATTCAGGTTTTTAATTTCCAATATCGATGGCTGCTCTTTTATTTGTAAAGATTGTAGATGAGCTATTTGCGTAGCCATTAGCTGTAAGTTTTGTGCGTTCATAATTTCACTATTTAAGGTTTGATTTTGAATAGTTTTTAGACAACATTCTTGCTGAAAGGCTAATAATTAAAATGATAATGGTGAGTATTGCAGCTGCAGCATAGGCTCGGTCGCGCACTTCTGGTATGGGCGATGTCAGTTGAAAAAAGATGGCCAAAGGCAATGTGGCAGCGGGTTCATCCAGATATTTAGGAATTAAATCGGTATATCCGGCAGTAAATAACACCGAGGCAGCATCGCCAATACCGCGACCAAAACCTAATAGCACAGCTGTTATAAACCCGGAAAAGCCTTGTCGAAACAAAATTTTAAAAGCGGTTTCGGTTTTTGTAGAACCCATGGCCAACGCTGCTTCGTGCAATCCTTTTGGAATGGTGCTCAATACCTCATCGAACGTACGGATAATTATGGGCGTAATGAGCAAAGCTACAGTAATGATTCCAGCTAGCAGTGAGGCATTCATTCCCAAATACAACATGAGCGCAAATCCAAATGCTCCGTAAACGATAGAAGGAATGCCCCAAAGTGCATCAAGTAAGTACCGAACAAAATTTTGTGTGCGCTTATATCGGATAAGATGCACGTTGATAAATAGGGCGGCCGGCACCCCAATTACGATGGCAATAATGGTAGCGCCAAGTGCAATATACAACGATCCTACAATAGCGTTCAACACGCCGCCTTCGCCACCATAATAGTATCCGCCCGAAGGCGTTTTTGTAATCATATCGAACGATAGCGAACTGAATCCGTTAATAAAAATAATGGCAATGATATACCCAAGTATGGCAATCAGCGAATAAGCTGCCAAACCTGTCAAAAGCCTGAATATTCTTTCTTCTATAATTTTTCGTTTGTTCATGCCTTTTGGGTTTTGTAAATAAAGTATCGAAAAATGAGGTTGATAGCCAGAATTACAACGAGTAAAATAAGCGCGGCAAACATGAGCGCCGAGTCGTAGAGTGGAATCGACATCATTTCTCCGTAATTATTAGCAATAAGCGCAGGCAGTGGATACCCGGCTTTAAATGGATTTCCGGTAATTTGCACCATATTTCCCACCACCATCATCACGGCCAGTGTTTCGCCAAAAGCTTTGGCCAGACCCAGCCCGAACGATGAAATAATGCCCGCAAAGCTCTTACGTACAATTACATGCTTTACGGTTTCCCAGCGCGTAGCACCCAGCGAGAGCGCAGCCTCTTTCAGGCCTGTGGGCACCGCATTGAACGATTCCAACAGCATGTTCAGCATGTAGGGAATGCACATTACAGCCAGCACAATGCCTCCTGCAAGAATTGAATATCCCGATGTTTTTACGTCAAACATCGGAGCCAACACATCACCTACAAAAGGTACAATAACCAAAATGCCCCACATACCATAAATAACCGATGGAATGCCGGCCAAAATATCAATTACCGGGTGCATAAAATGCACCAGTCGGCGCGTTGCAAATTGGGTAAGATAAATAGCGGCAAACAAACAAAGCGGTGCCGCAAAAATAAACGACAACACGGTTACGTAAATGGAGCTGAAAATAAACGGCCAAAAGCCAAATTTCCCATCGTTGGGCGACCAGTTGGACGAACCAAGCAAGGACGGCAGCGACTGCGCATCGAAAATGGGAATTGACTTTGCGTACAAAGCAATGCCCATTACAAGTGGCAGCAACAGGACGATGGCCAGTGAGGCCACCATCCAACTATTGTTTACACGATCGGTTATGCGTCTTTTAAAATGCATTATTGTTGTAATTTTTTCAGGTAACTGTCAATTCTATCTTGTGTGATGGGCACGTAACCGGCCTCTTTCACAAATTTTTGCCCTTCGGTGAGTGTCCATTTGAGGTAATCGAGCGTGGCCTTTTTTGTAGGTTTGCCTTTCGATACAAAATAGAGCTCCCGTGCCGGGGGAGAAGGAAAGTCGCCATTGGAAATGGCCGCCAGTACATTGTCGAAGGTATCGTAGAAACTCTCCTCCGAATCGATTTTACCATTTCCATTTTGGTCAAGCGGAATAATCTCCATTCCCGGGCGCTTTTCATTGGTTTTTACATCGTAAATATAAATTGTGTTGTTGAAACCCAGTCCAAATTTGTCGTTGGAAACCGCTTGCGCCAACGCCGGATCGCCGTGTATGCCCACACCTACGAGGTCTTCTTGTGTGCCGCCAAGATACTTTGCCCAGGTGCCGGCAGCTCCACAAGCATCGGAACGTGTGTACACGGTAATGGCTTCGTCGCCGGCAGTTGGTAATATTTCGTTCCAGTTTTTTATACTACCTTCGATGAAAATTTTGCGGAACTCATCACGTGTTATGCCTCGCTTTTTCAAATCATCCAAATATGGGTTGTCTATACTGATGGTTGGAATAACCGCATCTTTGCACAAACCAATCCACCATACACCTTTGTCTATTTCGGCCTGGGCAATTTCACGTGAAAACATACCCAAATCAACTGTACCGGCAAGTGCATCGGCCATGCCTTTACCGGCTCCGCCGCCGGAAATATTGAATCGCACATCGTCATGTGTCTTTTTATATTCTTCTGCCCACTTAATGTTGAGCGGGTACAGCGCAAAAGCCCCTGAAAAGTTTAGTGTGTTTTCTTTCTGTTTTTTCGATACACAACCCGACAATGCGAGCAATGCAACTATGAGTAAGATAAATGGTTTACGTGTCATAATGGTTTAGTTTATTGTTTGTTTGAAAATAATGTAGGTTTAATGGTCAGTTCAATAAAAAGAAATTGCTGATAATCGTCGGCATTTGCAACTCCCTGCAATTGGCGCATATTATCGGTGGGCAAAAAGAACAGATAACCGGTTTTCAGGCTTCCCCAATCATTGAATTTGTATTGACAGGCCAACTCGTTTTCGTACCCAAGTTCTTTGTTTTTGGGGGTAGCACTATTGTTTTCGGCCAACCAGAAGTAATGTCCGGTATTCGTTATTTTTACTCTATCATTTACTTTAAAGTTGATGTAGGCATAGCCATCGACCAAACCGCCATTTTGTGTGTGGCTGGTGTAATCTCTGAAATAGTCCATGTGGCCACCAAATCGGTGACGAGCACCATACAAAACATCGAAAAGATTGTCCTGGTTGTTGCTAAGATTTCCATCGCCTGATAAATAGCTCAATCCAATTCCCGGACTTATTGCACCAGCCTTGAACGCCACATCCACATCGAAAAGCCAGGCATTGATATTTTGGTTTAGGTTGGATGTTCCGTACTGGTAATAGAAGTTCGTATGTCCAGTTATCCAATCATTGGCGCATTGGCCGTACAGTCCGGTTGTT
>JAWOEM010000514.1:0-5825 GCA_046482785.1 Salinivirgaceae bacterium | reverse complement strand
GTTCCCGAAAATTTGGAGCCATTTGCCATTTTCCCAATTGGCGTGCCCGACGAAAACTTGCCGGAAGAGTATCGATACGACGAAAATCGTGTACACACTGATAAATGGTAGGCGAACGATTGGCCGTTTGAAAGAAATACATTTAGCCAAAGCTGAACATCAGCCACCCTTTAGTTTGGGCAAAGCTGATTTTCATCATTTAATTCTACTTTGACACATTATAAAAAAATTGCCAAAATCAACCCGGTTTGCCCTTGATCCGCCGATTGGCGGAAACGGGTTGATTTTTCGGCTTTCACCCTTTAGGGTTGGGGCAAAAAAAGGCGACAGATCAACCCCCGGCTTAATCTGTCAAAGTAGAATTTGGCCGAATTACCGATAGCAAATCCAATTTTTGATTCAATATTTCCCGATAATACAATGGGTTCGGTATAAAAAGGCATTCAAATTACGAGATGCTGAAAATATATAAAACCGAAATCAATCATATTTAACCTAAAAATGGGCACATATTAAGCAATAATTGTTGATATTTGATAAGCAATAAATTGAAAAAGCATTACACAATAATCCGTCGATGTTGTTTATGGATATAGTCATCGACAATTTTAGAAAAGAAGAGTCAACCGTAATCACTTAAATATAATATACAGATGAAAATTTCTCAAAAAACTTCGCTTAATTACGTAAACACAGGCCTTTTGGTGCTGCGTATCGGTATCGGTATTATGTTCATATTTCATGGATTCCCAAAACTTGCGGGCGGCCCCGACCATTGGGCGCAGATTGGCGGTGCCATGTCGAACTTAGGCATTACATTCCTGCCGGCATTTTGGGGCTTTATGGCCGGTTTTGCCGAAGCAGTTGGCGGGTTACTAATTATTTTGGGACTTGCATTTCTTCCGGCTACGTTGCTCATGGCATTTACCATGCTCATGGCATTCCTGATGCACTTCAATGCAGGCGATTCGTTTACCGTGTTTTCACATTCGCTCGAATCCATGATTTTGTTCATATCGCTGGCCATAACCGGCCCGGGCAAATACCGCTTATCACACTTGAGTATACACTAACGAACATTAAAACTATATCCACAACTAAAACTAAAACTAATTGACCATGACAAACATTCGCTTTAAGGCGCTGGAGCAAATTATGCACGACCAGCAATCAATGACCACAGAAAAACCATCAAAAATTTCGTCCTACTTTGGGCAATCTGTATTTTCGGCAGAAAAACTACAGAGTTACCTATCCCAGAAAGCCTACAGCGAATATTTACAATCGATACAAAATAGCACGCCCATATCGCTGTCACTGGCCGACCAAATTGCATCGGCCATGAAAGGTTGGGCTATGGAACAGGGCGCCACACATTACACGCATTGGTTTCAGCCACTCAACGGCGCTACTGCCGAAAAACACGATGCTTTTATCGATTTTGCCGAGGGCAATCATAACATGGAACGCTTCTCAGGTAAACTTTTGGTACAGCAAGAGCCCGACGCATCGAGTTTCCCAAGCGGAGGCATGCGCAACACATTCGAAGCCAGAGGTTACACCGGATGGGATCCAACTTCTCCGGCTTTCATTATCGATGGTACACTATGTATTCCCACGGTATTTATTTCGTATAAAGGCGATTCGCTCGATTATAAAACGCCACTTCTCAAATCGCAAACCGCATTAAGCGAAAAAGCCTCAATGGTTTGCCGCTTATTCGACCAACATATTTCGAAAGTCAATGTAACGCTCGGCTGGGAACAGGAGTATTTTTTAGTTGATGAGCGTCTTTATCTGGCGCGTCCCGACTTGCACCTTACAGGCCGAACGCTCATGGGGCACGCATCGGCAAAAGATCAGCAGTTGGAAGACCACTATTTTGGTAGTATTCCAACGCGCGTACTTCATTACATTCAAGATTTTGAACATCAGGCACACCTGTTGGGAATACCTATAAAAACCAGGCACAACGAGGTGGCACCGGGCCAATTCGAATGTGCGCCAATGTTCGAGGAAGTAAATATTGCCATCGATCACAATCAGTTACTGATGGATTTGATGAAAAAAGTAGCTCGCAAACACCGGTTTAGGGTTCTTTTTCACGAAAAACCATATCAAGGCGTAAACGGATCGGGGAAACACAACAATTGGTCGTTGCTCACCGACACGGGAGTAAACCTTCTGGCTCCCGGAAAAATACCCGGTAAAAACCTCATGTTCCTCACATTTTTGGTCAACGCAATTAGTGCCGTTTATCACAATGCCGACTTATTGCGAAGTGCAATAGTTTCGGCCGGAAACCAGCACCGATTGGGCGCCAACGAAGCGCCACCGGCTATTATTTCTGTGTTTATCGGGCAGGAGCTCACGCGTATTTTAACGCAAATTGCCGACAGCTCGGGAGAGATAACCGAAGAAAAGTCGGCAGGTTTACAGTTAAAAATCGCGAATATTCCGGAACTGCTGCTCGACAATACAGACCGAAACCGAACGTCCCCGTTTGCATTTACGGGAAACCGTTTCGAATTTCGGGCGGTAGGTTCATCGGCCAACTGTGCCTCGTCTATGATTGCGCTAAATACTGCTATGGCAGAACAATTAAACAAATTTTATACGAATTTATCGGCACAACTAAAAACAAAGGAGCATTTTACAAAAACGCTACTGGAAGCATTGCGGAACGAAATAAATGTGGCTAAACCCATTCTATTCGAAGGCGATGGGTACAGTCAGAACTGGCTTATAGAAGCCGAAAACCGGGGGTTAACCAATATTCGTTCTGTACCGGAGGCATTGGAGGCTCTCATTAGCACAGAATCGGCACAACTATTTAGCAAACACAACGTACTAAGCGAGAAAGAGTTGGAAGCCAGATACGAAATTATGCTCGATACATTTATAAAACAAATCCAAATTGAATCGCGTGTACTGGGCGATTTAGCCATCAACCACATTGTACCTACAGCCATAAAATACCAAAACGTATTAATTAAAAATGTGGAAGGACTGAAAGGAATACTGGATATGAAAGATTACAAAGAACTTTCGCAACCACACATCGATTCGATAAAGAAAATTTCAGGTCATGTAAAAAGCATTCGCGAGATGGTTTCGCGTATGGTTGATTCGCGCAAAGACGCAAATGAAGCATCCGACATCGCGGCAAGCGCACGAGTATACGACAAGGAAGTGCAGGTTTGGTTTGACGAAATTCGGCATCATATTGATAAATTAGAATTGATTTGCGACGATAATATATGGCCTTTACCAAAGTACAGGGAGCTACTTTTTATGCGATAACCTGTTAATAGTTACAATTAAAATTCAAAAAAAATCTCTCAGAAACGTCACACCATAATGAACCCAATAAACAAAAGATTATCAATATTTGTATAGTTACAGTAACATTTAAAATTAACGATTATGAAAACAAGAAAAATTCTAACCCCTGTGCTAGCAGCATCGGTGGCATTGATGGTTTCATTTACTTCATGTACCGAAACATCAAAACAAGCTGAAACAAAACAACAAACGGTTGAAAAGCAAATTACAATTACCAAACAAGAAGTGCTTGAAGCTCAAAAAGGATGGGGAGAGGGCATTGTGAAAATTGGCAAAGTGTACTCCGATGGCGGAGACTATGAAAAAGCCGCCAAGGAGCATATTGACAAATTTTATGGTTATAACATGGGCAAAGTGCTTTTCAAGCCTACGTTGGCAGCCGAAAAACAATTCAGAACTACCGTAGATGGCGCACTCAGCTATTTTGTTGGAGGAAATGACAACTACACAGAAGATCATGGATTTGCAATTAAACCATGGAACAAAGTTCGTTGGGAGAGTATTGGAATTAAAACCGAAGGCAACATGGCCGTTGCCATGGGCAACTACTTTTTTACACCGACAGAAGGTGGCGATGAGGTAAAAGTTGAGTACACATTTGCCTATTCAAAAGATGACAACGGGAAATTGCGAATAATTATGCACGGATCGCATTTACCGTACAATCCAGAGCACTAAAAAACCGATTTCAATGCAAATTAAAGCCCTTTATCGAGGGCTTTTTTTATACCTATTAAGCTCACCGAACACATTTAATCGACACGCAAAATACGCTTAGCCAGCAGTTGCGTGGGAAACCACGAGGCAATAAAGCCAATTACACCAACCACTAAAACTACCCATACGAAATCAAGCGCCTGAATTTGAACAGGATAGGCATCAATAATAAGTGCTCCTTCGCCCTGGATTTTTATAATACCGTATGTTTCTTGAAGCAACGCAACCACAAAACCCAAAAATACGCCTACAAAAGCGCCAACAGCAGTAATTAACACACCTTCGATAAAAAACACCTGCTTAATTAGTTTATTATCGGCACCAAGACTTTGAAGAATAAACACATCTTTCTTTTTATCGATAATAAGCATAGTAAGCGATCCGAGAATATTAAAGGAAGCAATAATGAGAATGAAGGAAAGAATAAAAAAGATAGCCCACTTTTCCGACTTCATCACTTTATAGAAAAATTCGTGTTGCTCATACCGCGTTTTTATAACATATTTTTCCCCTAAAACTCTTTCCAGCTGGAGCTTAACATCTTCGGGATCGGCATTTTCTGTTGTTTTAATCTCAATAGCCGACACTTCTTCTCCACTGTTAAAAAGGTTCTGTGCAAACGCAAATGGAACAATAACGTACCGTTCATCTACTTCTTGCCGAATAGTAAATACGGCCGAGGGAATCAGATAATCGCTGCGGAAGGCATTGTGCGCCTGCACATTCATGCCTGCCTCACGGTCGGGCACATAAAAAGTCATGCTTCGCAAAAAATTAAGACTTACACCCAAATGATACCCCAAGGCCTGCCCAACAATGCAGAAATCGTTGTTTTTTGGCTGATTATAGGACTTGTGAATAATCATGGTATCGACTCCGGCAACAGACATGTACTGATCATCAACGGCTTTCATGCGTGCCGGATGGGTTTTATCATTGTACTTTAAAAGAACATTTTCCTCCACCGTTTTGGCATAAGCGTCAATTCCCGAAACATTGTCGAGTTGGCTTAGAAAATGACTATCGGCCGCAAAGCGCTTTCCTTTGGCAGGATGCACAACCAACTCGGGATCGAAGGAGCTGAACATTCCCTGCACCAACTGATCGAACCCATTAAAAACAGATAAAACCAGCACTAAGGCAAATGTTCCAACCATAACCCCCACGACAGAAATTCCGGAAATAATATTGATGGCATGTGCCTTCTTCCGGGAAATTAAATATCGTTTGGCTATAAAAAAAGGGAATCGCATGTATTAATCCTGATCGAGTTTATCCTCAATATTTTCGATATAGTCCAGCGAATCATCTAAATAAAAATGCAACTCAGGCACAACACGCAATTGATGACGCACGCGCTTTCCCAAATCGTAACGCAATTCTTTGGCACGATCGTTTACCTTCGAAACCACCTGTTCGGGCTCCTCTGAGGGAAACACACTCAAATACACACGGGCAATGGACAAATCAGATGTCACTCGAACACGTGTAACAGTAAACATAACGCCGGGCTGAATGGCCGCCCCTCCATGTTGAAGCATTTCGCCTAAATCTTTCTGTAATTGTCGACTTATCTTTTTCTGCCGCTGACTTTCTTCCTTCATATCGAATAGTTTATTTGTAAACGCTGCAAAGTTAATGATTTTTACACCATGTGGTAAATATAGCATGTCACCCAAAATCCGCAAAGAATTATCAATATATCTTTGTATTCCTTGCGAATTCGATTAAGTAAATCATCTCATTCGGTTTCATTCTTCACC
>JAWOEM010000499.1:0-2906 GCA_046482785.1 Salinivirgaceae bacterium | reverse complement strand
GTGTTCTTCTAAAACAGGTTTAACAATTTTATTCTTAAGATGTCGCTCTTTAGCAAAATTGCCTTCCCAGTTATCATATTTGCCATAAATAACTGCACTATCCATGGCTATTGTTAAAGGTTCATCTTTTTCTAAATTATCATACAAAGCACGCTTAGCCTGAGTGTTTATAGTTGTTGGATATTCACTGCTGGTTTCCGGCTTCTTTATTTTTTCTGCTAATTCAACAATCTTTTTCAGGTATTCTTCATAGCGTTCGGCTTCTTCATTCCGAAGCTTTATTAGTTCATCAAGCAAAACGCTCATTTTTTCGTAATAAATCGGGTTTGTCGGGCTATCCTCAACAATTACTTTCCGCAAATTATTTTCGATAGTTTCAGCCATTGCCTCTTTATCTTTTTTAATGTTTTCAGGCAGTTTATCCAAAGCCTCTTCGCCATCTTTTATCAACAATTCTACCAGACCAAAATCATCAAAAGCCGATAGTTTTTGGCTTTCTTCAGCACCAATATAACTGTCAATCAAATGGCGCATATCAGGTTCGTGCTTTTTTAAATCAACATGATCGCCACTTGCCAATTGAATTTCTTTGCGGACATTTTCGTAATGTTTGATTTCTGTTTTTATTTTTTCTATTTCGTTGGTTTTATAGCCTGCTTCTTCCATTGTATCGGCAATATTTGCAAATGCACGAATTAGAGAAATAACTGCTTTGTAAAGAGCCACCCTACGAGGTTCACTGTCTTTTAAATCAGCTTTTATTTGAGGATTACCGCAGAAATAAGCAATATATTCTTTTGTGCCTTTTGGTGGCACAACAGGTTCGCATAATGCACGGATGGACTCAAGTGCATCATCCAATCGTTCCTTGCCTTTTTCCAAACGGTCGGCTAACAAACCTTCAACATCTTCCTTTTCATATTCTTCAAAGGCTTTTGATGTAAAATCATTATATGCTTTTTCAAGACTTCCAAAAAGGTCTTTATAGTCAATCACGTAACCATATTCTTTATCATCACCATCTAAGCGGTTTACACGGCAAATTGCCTGGAATAAACCATGGTCTCGCATACTTTTATCAATGTACAAATAAGTGGCACTTGGTGCATCAAAACCTGTTAGCAGCTTATCAACTACAATCAGCAACTTCATTTGTGCAGGTTCGTCAACGAAGCATTTTTTAACTTCATCTTCAAAGTCTTCGGGCGATTTACCGTTGAGCATTTTTTGGTAAATCTCATATTGCATAATCTTCTCGGTATAATTTTCCCCTTCACCTTTAATGTCAGTGTGCGACGGGGCAAATGATGTAACTATGGCACAACGGGTAAAGCCCGATTCCTGAAACAGTTGATAATAGCGACAGGCGTTGTAAATACTATCAGAAACCAATAATGCATTACCATGCCCGTTTTGCAAACGCTCGCGGGTTTCCATGTCCAGTAAAATGTCAGCTACAATTTTATTTAAACGACCCACTGAGCTGAACACTTTTTTCATTGTGCCCCATTTTTGTTTCAGTTCGGTTTTGGCAAAATCAGTTAAGCCTTTTGTTTTGGACTCGAACCAGGTATCAATTTTATCCATTGATGTAATTTTCTGCTCGATATCTCGTGCCTCGTAGCGTAAATCAAGCACAACACCATCTTTTACCGCTTCATCAAATTTATATGTATGTATGTATTTACCGAATACTTCAATACTCTTTTGCTTGTCCTTTTTCATTAAAGGCGTACCTGTAAAACCAACAAATATTGCTTTTTCGCCCAATATTTGTTTCATAGCTTTATGCAAGTCGCCACTTTGTGAACGGTGGCATTCATCTACAAAAACATAGAAATCACCTTTGGGTGAGAAATCCCGGGGCAAGCTGTTTTGGAGTTCAGTCAGGTAAGTATCGTAATCGGCTTCTTCTTTATTGCCGAATTTGTGAATAAGCGAACACAAAAGCCAAGGTTCGGTGTCGTTAAGTTTCTCAATGAGAACGGTTCCGCCACTTTTACCATTTCTTGGTTTGCAGCGGTACATATTTTCATTCACTCCGTTATAAACTTTTTCTATCTGTTTGTCGAGCTCATCACGGTCGGTAACAATTAGTACCCGTGCATTGGGATTAAACTCTTTAATCCATTTGGTAAGCCAAACCATGGTAAGGCTTTTTCCGCTACCTTGTGTGTGCCAGATAATGCCGCCCTCTTTGTTGCGAAGTGTTTCCTGAGCAGCTTTAATTCCGAAATACTGATTTGGTCGGCAGAATTTCTTTTGTCCACGGTCAAACACTACAAAATTGTGCATAATTTCTACCAAACGCTCTTTGTTGAGCATTTCTATAATGTTTTTATCCAACAGATTTTCGGCTTTTGCTGCCTGCTCTCGTATTGGTTTTGTAAGTTCTAGCAGGTAAGAATCGTTTCGATTAAATTCTTCGCTTACCTCTTTCCACCTTTGGTAATATTTCTCTGATGTGTCGATTCCTGCATAGCGTAATCCTTCCACATCTTGCCCTGCCATTACCAATTGAATGGTGGTGAAAAACGGTTTTATGAAAATATGCTTTTGGTTATCGTTGCTTTGGCGGATTCCTTCGGAAACTGAAACCGTACTGCGTTTTAGTTCCAATGCTGCCAGGGCAATACCGTTTACATAGATTACAATATCGGGGCGTTTGCTGTGAACTCCTTTAATGGTCACTTCTTCGGCAATAGCAAAGTCGTTTTCCAGCGGGTTTTTCCAATCAATAAAAAAAGCGGCTCTGCAAAATAAGTTCGATCATTTTTGCAGCTTACTACTGAACTCATCTCTTGGTCGTAGTTTTCTGCAATTTTATAGTAATTTTGCCACTGGTTCCCGATGGATGAGGGTCCCCAGTCGAGCCCAGAGCGGACGGTCCTCGCGCGCACCTCGTT
>JAWOEM010000452.1:0-8425 GCA_046482785.1 Salinivirgaceae bacterium | reverse complement strand
AAGGAAGTGTTGGTTAAGCCACACATCCGATCAGGATACATCGATAATAAATTAGAATACAAACAGAAAAACACACGGACATGTTATCAATAAAAAATTTACACGCCTCAATCGAAGGACAAGAGATATTAAACGGAATAAACCTTGAAGTTAAACCTGGCGAAGTGCACGCCATTATGGGACCCAACGGTTCGGGAAAAAGTACACTGGCATCGGTTTTAGCAGGTCGCGATATATTTGAGGTAACCGAGGGCGAAGTTCAGTTTCTGGGAAACAACCTGTTGGAAATGGAAGCCGACGAGCGAGCCAAAGAGGGTTTGTTTTTGAGTTTCCAATATCCGGTAGAAATACCCGGGGTAAGCATGGTAAACTTCATGCGCACAGCGGTAAACGAAATACGCAAGCACCGCGGAATGTCGGAATTAAAAGCGTCTGACTTCCTAAAAGTATTGAGAGAAAAGAAAGAGTTGGTAGAAATCGATTCAAAACTCACCAACCGCAGTGTAAACGAAGGGTTTAGCGGAGGCGAGAAAAAGAAAAACGAAATATTCCAAATGGCCATGCTCGAACCCAAACTATCGATTCTCGACGAAACAGACTCCGGATTGGATATCGATGCACTGCGTATAGTTGCAAACGGCGTAAATAAACTCAAAACAAAAGATAATGCAACCATAGTCATTACGCACTATCAGCGTTTATTAGACTATATTGTACCCGACGTGGTTCACATTCTATATAACGGACAAATTGTGAAATCGGGCGATAAATCGCTGGCTCTCGAGCTGGAAAAGCATGGCTATGAGTGGATAAAAAAAGAAATTGCCAAATAGTGTGTGCAAGAAAACTCTAATAACGGCGCCGTGCCGTCGGCAAGCCTTTGGCGACCGATGGATATAATTACTTTTAAAACAGTTATCCCGAGAATCGGGACGCCTTGATTTATACGAACAACACTAATTCAGAACTATGTCAGACTTAAATACTAAATACCGGGAGCTCATTGCTGACAACCTCGAAAATGTGCAAAAACATTCGAGCCACCTACTCAATAGTATACGCAACGAAGCACAACAAAATTTCGGCAAAGCAGGCTTGCCAACGCTAAAAAACGAAGCATACAAATACACAAACCTGCTTCCACTCTTCAACATGGATTGGAAACTACCAGAACTGGAAGGAAATCTTCCAATCGATATAAGCAGCATTTTTAGTTGCGATGTGCCCAATCTGGATACCGATTTGGTGCTCACCATAAATGGGCGGTTCTACGAGTTTCAGGGAAACGCAGAAAATTTGCCGGAAGGCACCATTATTGGTGGACTGGCAAAAATGAGCGAAAAACACCCCGAACTCGTTAAAGAACATCTGTTTAAGCAAATGGGAGACAAAACCGACGGCATTATATCGCTCAACGGAGCACTGGCTGTTGATGGTCTGTTTATTTACATTCCTAAAAATGCTGTTTTTGAAAAACCCATTCAAATTGTCAATATTTTAATGGGCGACAAACCGCTACTCACACACAAACGCAACCTCATAATTGCTGACGAAAATGCCCAAAGCCAGATTGTAATTTGCGATCACACGCTTAGTGCACAGCGATTTTTTGACAATAGTGTAACCGAAGTAGTGGTTAAGCAAAATGCTCATTTAGAATACTACAACATACAAAACCAGCATAACGACTCGTCGCAACTCTGCTCGCTATACAGCAATGTACACCGCAACGGCACTTTCCATATCAGTACAATTAGTTTGCATGGTGGATTAATCCGAAATAACTTGCATATCTCGTTGCTCGAAGAAGGAGCACATGCCGACGCTTCGGGACTAAGCCTCACCGACCGCCATCAGCATGTGGATAACCACACGTACATCGACCACAAGGCTCCACAATGTACGAGCAACCAATTCTTTAAGAGTGTACTCGACGACCAAAATACAACCGTATTTACGGGAAGAATTATGGTGCAACCCGATGCACAGCAAACAAACGCCTACCAAAGCAACAAAAGCTTGCTGCTCACCGACGATGCATCGTCCAATAGCCGTCCGCAACTGGAAATTTATGCCGATGATGTGAAATGCAGCCACGGATCTACAACCGGACAAATCGATGAAGAAGCCTTATTCTACATGCAACAGCGAGGCATTAATCAGCGAGAAGCAAAACTGCTGCTGATGTACGCTTTTGCATTTGAAGTAATTGAGAAGATTAAAGTAAAGCCATTGGCCGATCGTATTCAGGATTTGGTAAACAAACGCTTACGCGGAGAGCTATCGCGCTGCAATAATTGCGAAATACAGTGCCAGTAGCCCACAGGTAAAATTACTGCAATAGCAATATGTCGATTAAAAGAGGTATATTAGTGAATAATTCCATTATACTAAATGAGCAAAAAAGAAGGAAATATTGACGTTGATAAAATTATAAAGCATTGGATTGAAACTTCGGATGACGATTTTAATACAATGCTGAGTTTATACAGTTCAAAATCATACAGTTGGTCACTATTTCTTGGACATATCTCGACAGAAAAACTTCTTAAAGCACTGTATGTTAAACGCTTTAAGAAACATGCTCCATTTACACATAATCTTTACCGATTAGGTGAACTTATTGGATTAGAAATGAGTGATGAACAATCAGATTGGTTTGATGAAATTACGTCATTTAATATAAATGCCAGATATGACGATTACAAAAAGGAGTTTTACATGCTATGCACGCCAGACTATACAAAAAGTTGGATTGAGAAAATCAAAACTACTCGGACATGGATAAAAAAGATGCTTTAACAATTGCTACAATATATGCTAATGCAGTAAAATCGAAATATGATTTTGTGAAAATTATTCTATTCGGGTCATATGCAAAAGGGAATTTTACTGAAGATAGTGATATTGACATTGCTGTAATTTTAAAAGACTACAACAATTTAATTGACACACAACTAGACTTGATGAGATTAAGAAGGAAAATTGACAGTAGAATTGAACCACATCCTTTTCGGGAGGTCGATTTCAACACCGACAACCCAATTGTTAGCGAAATAATTAAATACGGACAAGCTATTAACATCAACATTGCATAAACCACAGCGCTCTAAAGAATATAAAACATGACCTATAATGTAGCAGAAATACGCAATCAGTTCCCAATTTTAACCCAAAAGGTACATAAAAAGCAACTGGTATACCTGGACAATGCCGCTACAACACAGAAGCCCGATGTTGTTATTCGGTCGCTTGAAAAATACTATTCAAAATATAATGCTAACATACACAGAGGAGTACACTTTTTAAGTTCGCACTGCACCGATGCTACAGAATCGGCACGCAAAACCGTACAAAAATTTATAAATGCAGCACAGCCGCACGAAATTATTTTTACCCGAGGCACCACAGAAGCCATAAACCTAGTAGCAAAAACGTTTGCACAAATTAGCCTGAAAAAAGGCGACAAGGTACTGGTAACCCGCATGGAACATCATTCCAATATTGTGCCTTGGCAAATGGCGTGCGAACAATACGGAGCCGAACTTTGCGTGGTTGAAATAGACAAACAAGGAACGATTAATTTAAACAGCTACGAAAAGGCACTTAACGAAAACGTAAAAATTGCAGCATTTACACACATCTCAAACACACTGGGAACCATTAACGATGTAAAAAAGATGGTTGAAATGGCGCACAGCCAAGACATTCCGGTACTGATTGATGGTGCACAAGCTATACAGCACACGCATGTAGATGTGCAAGACTTAGATGCCGATTTTTATGTATTCTCCGGGCACAAAGTATATGCACCAACAGGCATAGGTGTGCTATACGGAAAAGAAAAATGGCTGGAGAAACTTCCTCCGTGGCAAGGTGGCGGGGAAATGATCGATCAGGTATCGTTTGAAAAAACCACTTACAACACACTCCCGTTTAAATTTGAAGCCGGCACACCCAATTATATTGGGGCAATAGCTTTAGGAGAAGCGCTCAACTACATCCAAGACATTGGAATAGAAAATATTGCAACCCACGAAGATGAATTACTGCGCTATGCCACAGAACGCATTTCTGAAATTAACGATATTGAGATAATTGGCACAGCACCACACAAAAGCAGCGTACTATCGTTCAACGCAAAAAATATACATCCGTACGACATTGGCGTACTGCTCGACAAAACAGGCATTGCTGTGCGTACGGGCAATCATTGCACACAGCCGCTGCACGATTGGTACAAAATTCCCGGCACGGTAAGGGCTTCGTTTGCAATGTATAACACCAAAAGCGAGGTCGACTACTTTATCGAGAAACTCGATTTTGTACTCAACATGCTGCGATAACGCAAAAATAGATTAAATGAAGACTAGGAAATAATAACCAAAAAAACAGAACCAATGAGCAACATAGAAGATAAACAAAAAGCTATTGTTGATGAGTTTTCAATTTTTGACGACTGGATGGACAAGTACGCACACCTTATTGAACAAGGAAAAGATCTGGAAGGACTAAAAGAGGAAAACCGAACTGACAATAACATTATTAATGGTTGCCAAAGTAAAGTGTGGTTAAGCGCGGAATACAAAGACGGGAAAATATACTTTTCCGCCGATAGCGATGCCATACTAACAAAAGGCTTGGTAGCGCTTGTAATTCGCGTTTTTACAGGCGAAACCCCAGAGGAAATATTAAAAACCGAACCTTGGTTTATCAAAGAAATTGGGCTGGAAGAAAACCTATCGCCAACCCGCTCTAATGGACTAACATCGATGCTCAAACAAATAAAGTTTTATGCAATGGCATTTAAAGCCAAATACGAAGCGTAAATAGTGCTCGTCAATAAAATCAGTCATCCGTCGGCTGACGGACTTCTAATAAAAAAATGTTCACAAGCTCCCGATTCTCGAGGACAGGCTTGTTCTCGAAGATTTCTTATCGAAGACTTCGAAAAATAAGGAGCTTTCTTATTGACTCTAAATACACAAACCACTTAAAAGATTCGCTATGGCAAACAAAATAAAAGAAGATGTAGTAGTAGAAAAACTCAAAGAAATTTACGATCCGGAAATACCGGTCAATATTTACGATTTGGGGTTGATTTATAAAATTGACATTGATGACGAAAACGTGGTGGAAGTTTTAATGACACTTACCGCTCCAAACTGTCCGGTGGCGCCGGAACTGGTAACCAACGTAACCGATGCCGTAAAAACAATCGAAGGCGTAACCGATACATTTGTAAACCTTACGTTCGATCCACCATGGGATCAGGAAATGATGAGTGAGGAGGCAAAGCTCGAACTGGGGTTTCTCTAACGGTCGATCAATAAACTTCCATTGGCTGCTTATACCTAAATGGAGCGATTTGTCCGCCAATTGAAATAGTTGTAGATTTGAATTTAGCGATTGACACAAGTTTCTTTTGCGGGTGCCTTCTTGCTTGTGTCCGTCAATAAACTCCATTTTCTGCGTTATACTCACTCAAACTCGTATCATCCCGATGGATCGGGATGATACGAGTTTGAGTTTCAAAATCCTTGAAGATGAAGTTTATTCACTGGACAAACACTAGATAATGTAGATATGAGCATTGAAATCTAAATTATATTACCGGATTAAAATGCCTCATCTGCTTAGAAGTCTTCTTTTCTTTTGAAAATAGATAATTGGTCCAATCATTGGAAAAGCTAAAACAAGTAGAAGCCATAACAGACTAATTTTATTTCGAATTCTTGTTTTATTAATATCGTAAACAGCCCAGCCCCACAGAGTAGCTGTGAGTACGATTAGTATTACTATTAAAGTATTCATAATATCATCTTATCTAGTTTCTCTGTTTCAATGCACTCCAGCAGAAGAATCCGGAGTAAAAAGTCAGTTTTTTTTGAATCTGTCAAACTCGAATGAGTGTCTATTCTCCTATCGCATTACACACTCCAAAGCTCCTGAATTTTTGCTGCAATTCCTTTAGAATCGAATCCGCATAAGCGATACAACTCTTCGGGCGTACCATGTTCTACAAAATGATCGGGAATACCCATTCGCACCACGCGTGCACTGTAGTTATTATCGGCCATAAACTCCAGTATGGCCGATCCCATTCCACCTACAACGGTTCCATCTTCTACGGTAATTACTTTATCAAATTTCGAAAACACTTGGTGCAATAACTCTTCGTCTAACGGACGTAAAAAGCGCAGATCGTAGTGAGCCGGATTGAGCCCCAGCGGAGCCACTTTTTTAATTGCCGTTTGCACAAAATTCCCGGGGTGCCCAATGGAAATGACAGCTACATTTTCGCCATCGTTAATTTTACGTCCTTTACCAATCGGAATTTCCTTCATGGGATGCTTCCAGTTCACAATAACACCACTTCCGCGAGGGTAGCGAATTGAAAAAGGGCCTTTGGGGTTGAGCTGTGCGGTATACATCAGATTTCTCAGTTCAACTTCGTTCATAGGCGCGCTTACCACAATGTTGGGAATGCTGCGCATGTAGGCCAAATCGAAGGCGCCGTGGTGTGTGGCACCATCTTCGCCAACCAACCCGCCACGGTCGAGACAAAATACTACGGGCAGGTTTTGCAATGCAACATCGTGAATAATCTGATCGTAGGACCGCTGCATAAACGTGGAGTAAATATTGCAAAACGGGATCTTATTTTCGGCAGCCAAGCCGGCCGAAAAGGTTACTGCGTGCTGCTCGGCAATACCCACATCAAATGTGCGATCGGGCATTTCTTTCATCATTATGTTCAGCGAAGAGCCGGTAGGCATTGCAGGTGTAATACCAATAATTTGTTCGTTTTCGCGTGCCAGTTCGAGTAGTGTAACTCCAAATACATCTTGGTATTTGGGTGGTTTTGGAGCTGTGCATGTATCTTTAATTTTCAGTCCCGTTTTACGGTCAAATTTCCCCGGAGCATGCCATTCGGTAGCGTTAAGCTCGGCTTGCTTAAATCCTTTTCCCTTTGTAGTGATGCAGTGTAGAAGTTTAGGGCCGGGAATATCTTTCAAATCGTTGAGAATATTCACCAAATGCACCACATCGTGACCATCGATGGGGCCAAAATACCGAAAGTTGATGGCCTCGAAAAAGTTGCTTTGTTTCATGAGCATCGATTTGATGCTAGTATCGACCGTTTGAATAATTCGCTGAGCAGTAGGGCCTAACCGATTAAATTTCCCCAACATATTCCACACTTCATCTTTCAACTTATTGTAGGGTCGTGAGGTTGAGATGTCGGTAAGATACTCTTTAAATGCGCCCACATTAGGATCAATGGCCATATCGTTATCGTTGAGCACAACCAATAAATTTGCATTTTGTACGCCGGCATTGTTCAATCCTTCGAGTGCCATACCGCCAGTAAGTGCGCCATCGCCAATAACGGCAATTACCCTACGGTCTTTTTCGTTTTGCAACTGAGCAGAAACAGCCATTCCCAAGGCGGCACTAATACTTGTTGATGAATGACCAACACCAAAGGCATCGTACTCGCTTTCGCTGCGATTTGGAAACCCTGCCAAACCGCCCAGTTTACGGTTGGTATGAAATTGGCTTTTACGTCCGGTAATAATTTTGTGTGCGTAGGCCTGATGTCCAACATCCCATATTAGCCGATCGTAAGGCGTATTGTACACATAGTGCAACGCTACCGAGAGTTCTACGGCACCTAAACTGGCACCAAAGTGCCCGGGGTTGGTGCTTACCGCATCAATAATAAACTCGCGAACTTCGTCCGAAAATTGAATTAATTGTGGTTTACTCAGTTTTTTTAGATCTGCGGGATATTCTATTTGATCTAGTAGCCCCATAGTACTCAATGGATAATAAAGTTTAGCCTGCAAAGATAATAATTTTAGAACAGAACATTACGCGAAATTCGGTTGCCGATTTTTTAAATACTCAAAGTTGAAAATTGGCAATGCGTTAATACTGTAGGCACTCTTGAACAAAAAGCAAACGTGTAATACCTAAATTCCGCACGGATTTAATTTTTCAAGGACAAAATCCATGCGGCATTTAGGTTAACCCCCGATTTAGAAAATCACTCATTTGGGTGAAGAATGAAACCGAATGAGATGATTTACTTAATCGAACCGAGTCAGGTTTAGCCTGACGGGCTCAACGCAGTTAATTCGCAATGAATACAAAGATATATTGTATAATTCTTTGCGGATTTTGGGTAATATACTAAGGGCGTAACTTACAAAAACTATCACTCTCATCCGAAAGTCGAAAATTTGAAAAGCCGTCAGAATCCCATATTTTTGTTTTCTCCACAAAAACTTTACAAATATGGGACTCTTCAGGCGCAACAAAAATACAAACAAACCTGTCATTAGACAAATAATAGACTTAGTACCTCGATGGCTTTTTGATAGTTGTACAAATACTTATAAAACTGACAAAGGGTGCA
>JAWOEM010000443.1:0-5358 GCA_046482785.1 Salinivirgaceae bacterium | reverse complement strand
GCCGTGTGGCTTCCAATGTCGCTTACCTCAAGCGTATTTACAACAATTGAGTCGTCATCTTCTTTACATGCATTTAGCAATAGTACTAGCATTAGTAGCATCAATGGGAAACTTAGTGCTTTGATTTTCATTTGGTTTTAATTTATTGTTTTATTGAATTACAACTTTCTTATGTTTTATGTCTGACCCATATTCGTCTTGTGCAGTAAAAGAAACATCAAAGGTCATCCCTTCGCTTAATATGTTGGTGATTTTTGCTTTTATTTCAATATTTTTGTTGATTGAGCCACTTCCGTTTAAACTGATAAGTTCATCTTTTATATCAACCCCCATAACGTTAGGAATAATCATTAAACTAGCATTGCTAGATTGCGAGATAAATGTTAAGTCAAAAACAATGGTTTCACCAATATGGGTGTATATGGTATCGGTTGATGGACTTTTTATTGTAATTTCGGGAGACTTTTCTACTTGTTCAGACTCATCTTCCACACACGATACAAAAGATACAAGAGCGATAGCAATTAACGCTAATAATGATAATTTTACTGTTCGTTTCATCTGTTAAGTATTTATTTAATGTTATAAAAAGTAATATCCAACCCTCGCTTTTCATCAAACTTCTCAATGTGATAGAGTAAATCGGTATTGTAACAAAGGTCTGTTCTTATTAAGCCACAATCGAAATGTTTTTCATGCAAAAAGTGAAATGAATTGCATAAAACAACGTTCAACAGAGTCAATAAGCGTCTTAGTATTCTGAATACATTTTTGCAATTGCAATTAAATCGTTTCGGGTTTCAATTTTTATTTCTTTGTTTGTTAGTTTTTCGGCTAAATCAGGGCAATTGGCAAAGTATTCGGCCAATTTTTTATGCAAGCTACCAAATAAGGTAGGGGCAAAAGTTTCGGCTTTTTCATCGCCCGTTTTTTGCATGAGTATGTCGTTTTTAAAGTACAATACACGAATTTTAGGGCATTCGTAAACGAGGTATGTAAACCTAAGATTATCGTTGTTCCCAAATAGCGTGGGGTATAAAACCTCATCGCTCGCAACGATTTTTTTTACATCATCGGCACTTACATTGCCAATATTTTGGGTTGAATTTATTGCGGTCATTTGAACATAACGGCCAAAACCTATTTCAACAATGTTGCTTGTATTTTCGTAGGTTGGTCTGAATTTATTGATATAACCATATCCCTCCCAAATTGAATTGTTGTTGTAATAAACATTTATGGCCGATGGCTTTGTGTTGATTGAATCCCAAAAGGCTATCTTTTTTTCTGTCTCAATTCGTTTTGCTTCTTTTATTTTGGCAATTTCAATTCGTTCAGCATCGATAGTGTTTCCGGCTAAATAAATCTCACGACGCTTTTTTATGATGTCAACCCGTTTTTGTTTTCTTTCTTTTATGGATCTACCAGCCCATCCAAGATTACTGAGCATTTCGAAATACTTTGGTAATCTGTCAAATTCTTCAATTAATATGCTAAGTTCTGCTGCATTGGTTAATGCGCTTCTTTTATGGCCTTTCTTCTTAACTATGTCATATTGCTTTCCGAAAAATCGATTATTGGAATCACTTCCTCCTTATAGTCGATAAGAGTTTGGTCGGGAGACATGTCGATGCTTATTTGCTCAATATGTTTAACATTTTTCTCCCAGTCTTCATTTTTGAATTTGCGTCCGGGATTGTAGTAATACAAATCAGTGGTTCTTTTGTGAATATAATAATCGTGTTTTGATTTAAAATCTTCAAATGCTGTGTTAATTGCATCTAATACAGTGTTTTTTACAATTTTTTCGCGTTCGTTTTTCAGGTATTCTTTCCAGTGTTTTTTAGCTTCAGCTTCGGTCGAGAAAGAACTACCTTTTAATGGAGTTGATTGAAACACGTAAAATTCTTCAATAATATCCCATCCGTCGCGGTTTGTTAATTTCATTGTTACCGGTGCATTGCATGAGCCAGCACCAAAAAAGATTGCCCCACTTGATTTGGTTTCCTTTTTAATACCTTCGTTTTTAACCGAAGGCCCCTCAAACGATATATGCAATGTATAATCGGCATCGGTTTCGCGTGTGTATTTCATGCTTTGGGTTTTACTAAAGCGTTTTTCGATATCTTCGAAAGTGAAGCCATACGCTTCGATAACCCCAAGTCCTCGGGCATCAACCCTGTATGTGTCGTGCTCCAGAAGTACGTAGGGGTAGCTTATTACATTGATACCGGGCCTTGGGTTTCGTACTATCTGTGCAAACGAAAATACGCTTATCATTAATAGCAATAGAATAGTTGTGATTTTTTTCATAGTATTTGACTTTTAGGTTTATAAGAATAGTTTTGATTTATTCAATCGTTGTTTAGTGTTTACTTATTTTTAACGAGCATGTATATTACTATAGTGAGACCTTATTTAATCTTTAATGCAACGCACAGAGAGACCGTTCATTATAATGTGGTATCTTGCGCTGATCCATCTACCTGTGAGTTCCATATTTCTAAATGGCCTGTCTATTTTCACCTAGCTTATGAAGGCTTATAAATCTCGAACAACCCTAAAGCCTAATTCGGTGTAACTATCCTCCGGGTCATTGTAATCGCGGTAAGTAACACGGTTGTCATCGGCATCATAATACCAGCTACCACCCCGTAGTACACGATCCCATTCATACGATGTCCCTTGCGGGTTGCTTTGCGGACTTTTCCAGTAATAACCGCTGTCGTACCAATCGGCGCACCACTCCAATACATTACCGCTCATGTCGTAGATACCAAGCTCGTTGGACAGTTTTTGCCCCACAGGGTGGGTTTTCTCATCGCTGTTGTCACTATGCCAGGCTACATCGTCAATGGTATTGCTGCCCGCGTATGTAAAGCCTTCACTTTTATTTCCCCCTCTTGCAGCAAATTCCCATTCGGCTTCAGAAGGCAACCTGCCCCCTGCCCATTTGGCAAAGGCATTTGCACCGTACCATGTAACGCAAATTACAGGGCATTCAGCAGAAGGAGCTTCACTGCTACCTTTGAAAATAAAATTACCATCTGAGTAGCCAACAGCGCAATTATTGTTATCCATTTCAACGTATGCCACATTACCGTATTCGTTATCGTCATAACTACCATTACTATTACAACCAATGGCATTTAAAAATTCAACAAACTGTGTATGTGTTACTTCGTATTTACCAATCTCAAAGGTGCTTAATGTTACTGTATGCACAGGTTCTTCGTCGTTATATCCATCATTGCTTCCCATCTGAAAGGTGCCGCCCTGAACAGTAACCCATTCAATACTGGCATGGTCTCCACCAGAACTTTTGGTGGTAAACTGCACAACATTACCATAGGCCGTGCCTAGATTATTTGTAGCATAAGCCCGTACGTAATAGGTAGTGTTGGGCAGGAGTCCGGAAAGTTCATTTACCCAGCTGCCGGCTCCATTACCATTAGTGGTTTTGTTATCTGCTGTTGTGGGGTTGCCAGTTGTATTCCAGCAAACGCCGCGAGCGCTTACCATTGCATACCCGGTAGATGTCAGATCTCCACCGGAGATTGCGGTTGTTGAACCAAAATTAGTAATGTTGTTGGTACTTACTGTAGGGAGTGTGGATATTGCTGATGTAAATTCTACTTTATCAACCCATCCACAATCATTTCCACTATAGTATGAACCATCCTTTTCATAGCTCCACTTCAATGACTGGAGACCTTCGGGTACTTCAAATTCTTTTAATTGCCAATCGACGTTGCCCGATATCTTTGCTTCCAGAGAAGAGCCAATATAAAAATTAAGGTTGTCAAAATCAATTTCAGAGGACACCTTCCACCAAAAGCTCAACTTGCCTGGTCCCATAACTTCAGTCGCCATAGTGCTTTGTTGATTATGACTTATTTCTCCACTTTTTGCCGAGGAACCTCCGTAATAACTGTCAAACGTTTGTGCAAACCATTGGGCATCGTCACTTAGAGTAAAGTTTAAATCACAATTATCGAGCACATCGCAAATTGGCATATTTGGAGATGTTGTAAAGCTTTTTTGCTCACCATAGGCTGTCCCCTCATTATTTGTGGCATAAGCGCGTAAGTAATAAGTGGTTTCGGGTTTGAGGCCGTCAATATCCTTTGTCCTACGGCCTTTTCCTGAACCGACGAATATCTTGTTGTCGTTAATTGTAGGGTTTCCTGTAGTGTTCCAACAAAAACCAAAAGCAGTAACAACTGCAAAACCGGTTGATGTTACTTCGCCACCGAATATTGCTGTTGTTGATCCTATATTTGTAACATCAATGGTTATAACTGTAGGTATTGTTGATTCCTGAGGAGTAAATACTACTTTGTCTAGCCAGCCGCAATCTTGACCGCTATTCTCCCTGAAGTTTTTTGAATAGCTCCATTTTAATGTATGATTACCCTCAGGTAATTCATATTCTTTTAATTGCCAGTCAATATTGCCCGAAATTTTACCATTACCTTTAGATCCTATGAAAAAATCCATATTATCGTAATATTTTTCTGATGATACCTTCCACCAAAAACTTAGTAGCCCCGGGCCTGTAACAACAGTTTCCAAGTCGCTTTTGCCGTTATTGGTTATTTGTCCGCTTTGAACCGAATATTCGCCAAAATATTTTTCTGTTGACTGCGCAAACCACTTAACAGAAGTATTACTGGTAAAGGTTAAATCGCAATTATCAAGCGCATAACAAATCGCTCCAAAGGTTTTGAAAACAATTTGCTCGCCAAAGACCGTTCCCATACTGTTAGTGGCGTAGGCACGTACGTAGTAAGTAGTGTTGGGCTGGAGCCCGGAAAGCTCACTCACCCAGCTCCCAGTTCCTGTACCATCATTTGTTTTATTATCTGTAATTGTTGGGTTGCTTTTGGTATTCCAGCATACCCCCCGGGCAATAACAGCAGCACCTCCATTGGAGGTTACGATACCTCCACTGGAAGCAGTGGCTTGAGTAATATTTGAAATGCTTGTTGTTGTTATTGATGGAACAGTAAGTTCCTGGCTTGTTTTAAACTGAACCACATTACCATAACTTGTACCCTTGCTGTTGGTCGCGTATGCTCGAACATAATAGGTTGTATTAGCTGTTAGCCCTGTAATGTTTGATATGAATGTTCCGGTACCTGTACCGTTTGTAGTTTTGTTGTTGGCTGTGGTAGGGTTGCCGGTGGTATTCCAACAAACACCACGGGCAGTAACACTTGCAAAGCCATCGGAAGTAACATTTCCTCCACTAATTGCAGTGGTTTGAGTAATATTTGAAACGCTTGTTGTTGTTATTGATGGAACAGTTAGTTCCTGGCTTGTTTTAAACTGAACCACATTACCATAACTTGTACC
>JAWOEM010000414.1:0-9002 GCA_046482785.1 Salinivirgaceae bacterium | reverse complement strand
ATAATCTTTAGTCTCAGTGATTGAATCTATTGATTCTGCATCAGTTAATCGTATGGGAAGAACATATTCGCCTGTTAGTGACATTGGGTCTGCCAAAATGAGCGTAGAATTTTGCAACTCAGATTTTTAATCATAAATAGACATACCAGCGTAGGATTTATTAAAATGATTCTATAGCTTCGCATACAAATTGAGCACTTATGGCTCAGACAAATATTAATAATTATCCGAAAAAGAATACAATAATGGGCATTATAGAATTAGAAAATATGGAATTTTTCGCTTATCACGGATGCTACGAACAAGAACAAGTGGTTGGCAATCGTTTTTTGGTTGACCTTACGCTGCACACCAACTGCGAAAAGCCACAACAGACCGACAATATTGAAGACGCACTAAATTACCTGAAAGTATACGAGTTGGTACAAGCAGAAATGGAAGAGCCCTCGCATTTACTGGAACATGTTGCCGGCCGGATTTTAGACCGCCTGTACGCAAATTTTTCACAAATAGATGGTGCAACCATTAAGGTACGAAAAATGAATCCGCCTTTGGGAGGCAAGCTGGAAAGCGTTAGCGTGGCGCTAAGTCGGTAATTTTCGGTTATGGACGGAGGACATGAAGAGTGTTGAGAGGTATGTTGGAATTGTTTGGCTTGCAAGAAGAGATTGTAAAAGAGGTAAGAAGTGAAGGGGCGATTATCAAAATTATTTTGAAATACACGATTGTTTCATCAAAATTATAAACAGATGAATAAGCATATTTTCATAGACAAACTAACAGCTACAATTGGGTCATGATTACCGGAAAATAAATGATAAAAACGTTTATCCCCTATTAGCATATTATGATCAATTTATCGATTACAACGCACAAAAGCCTTGTTACACAGAGTATGCTTTGGATACAATAGAGTTTGGGCATGTTACCGGCAGTTTACAGTCAAAAATTATGAGACAGCATATAGTAAAAACAATGGAAAGAATCATGGTTTTGTACCGCGCCCATTTTAGGTAAGCCACGCCCTAACGGCGCCCTCTACGCCGGCGGTTGGGTGGTGCGAAAATAGACCGCTAGTTCGGATTCAATTTTTTGCCAGCCGGAAACCACCTTACCTAGCAACGAATCTACTGGTTGCAAATCGCCGTCGGTAGCATATTTCTCAATGTTTTTACAAACCTCGCTAAGGTCTGCTGCGCCATAATACCGAAATGTAGATTTTAAACTGTGCGAAGTTACTTTTACCTGCTGTGCATTTTCGTTTTTCAACCCGTCGGTAAGCTTTTCCAAGGTGGTTGGCACAGTGGTATTCAGCATTTTAAGGTATTTATACTCCTTTTCGGGCGCATTTCCTACTATGCCCTTAATTTTCTGTATATCGATGGTAGTAAACGCAAACCCCTCTCCACTGTCATTATCAACCGTTGGTTCAGAGTTACTCAGCAGCTGTTCGGGCATTATTTTCTGTATTTTGGCCAGCAAGGTGTTTGGCGAAAATGGTTTCGATAAGTAGTCGCTCATACCCAAATCGAGGCACTTTTGGCGTTCATCTTTCATTGCATGAGCCGTCATGCCGAGAATTGGAATATTCGCTTTCTCATCGCCACGCTGCCTAATAGCTTTGGTGGCATCGTACCCATTCATTACAGGCATTTGAATATCCATAATAATTAAATCGTAGGTATGCTCGTCAACTAGTTGGCAGGCTTGCTTTCCATCGTAGGCTACATCAATTTGGATATGCGAATTAAATCGGCTTAATGTTTCATGCGCAAGCGAAAGATTTATTTCATTGTCATCGACAACCAGAATGCGTCGGTTGGCCAATTTTGCATCTTTTTGTATGTGATAATCATTGGGTAAAACACTTTCTTCCTGGGCGGCCACCTCGTAAGGGATGCTCAAATAGAATACAGTCCCTTGCTTTTCGGCACTTTCCACTCGAATGGTGCCATTATGCAAATCGACCAATTTTTTTACGATTGATAGGCCCAGGCCTGTGCCGCCGTATTTGCGGGTAAGTTCGCCGGTAACCTGTGTAAAACTTTGGAATATTTGATCGTACATCGATTTTGGAATGCCAATTCCACTATCGGCCACTTTCAGGTGAAGCACTATGCGGCTACCGGTAATTTTCTCTTCGTACGAGGTCACCTCGACAGATCCCGATTCTGTAAATTTGATGGCATTGCGTAGCAAGTTCGAAATAATTTGCGTAAGCCGCACCGCATCGCCTTTGACGTTGTGAACGGGCTTTTCAATATCAATACTGGTTTCGAGCCCTTTGTTTTCGGCTTCAATTTTAAATATATTAAATGTACTGAGGAGAATGCGTCGGTAATTAAAAACCGATGTATTGAGTGTCATTTTATCGGCTTCAATTTTTGACAAATCGAGCAAATCGTTAATAATAACATTGAGGTGCTCGCTCGAGTATCGAATATTTTCGGTATATTTTTTTTGTGCCGGAGATAAATTTTCGTTCAACAGTAAATTGGAGAATCCAATAACTACGTTCAGTGGCGTGCGCATTTCATGACTGGTATTTGCAAGAAATTGCTCCTTTAAGCGTGCCGTTCGCCGAATTTCTTTGTTGGCTTCGATAATGGCATCTTTTTGTTCGGATAACTGTCGGGTGCGTTGGCGCACCAGCTTTTGCAGCGTAATTTTTCGCTTGCGCAGGGCATAAATCCGATAATTCCAAAAAAGCAAAAAAATGGAAATCAACACAACGCCCAAAATGGTTCGAAACCACCAAGTGCTAGTAATTGGCGCCACTATGGAAAAAGGGTAATAACTGGTTCCGGCTTCATTGTCGGGATAATCGGCGTGTAACGATTGCACAGCCAGCGTGTAGCTGCCCGGCGATAAATGGTTGTAGTTCACTTGGGTTTGCTTGTTCGGCGACGACCAATTTTCATTCAACCCTATAAGTTTGTAGCGATACCGGATTTTTTCTTTGTGAAAAAATTCGGGAGAGCCAAAATGAAAGGTAATGTTATTTTGATTAGCCGGAAGCTTTAAGCCCAACGGCAAGTTAGAGTAAGGTTCAATAGAATCGGCATAATTATAAAGTGTGCTTTTATCGTCTGCCAATAAAACAGCTTTTATAGCTGGAGGTGTTACGGCCTGGGTATGATAGGTTTCTCCGGGTATTTGTTTGGTAACGCCATTTGCCGTGCCCCAATAAACATCGCCATTTGCGTCTACCGAAACGGCGTTTGCATTGCATTCAATACCAAAAAAGCCCTCGTTTCGCCCGTAGTTTTTAGCTGTTAAAATGGTTCCGTGTTCATCGATATTCAGAATTACAATTCCATTCTCGGTACCCATGATCACACGATTGTGCTTATCTACAATTATGGAGTAAATAATATTATTTGTGCTTAATTCGCTAAGCGAATAATACTTTAACCCGCCGGTGCTGTAGCATCCCACACCCTCTTCAACCGCAATCCACACATTTCCATATCCATCCTGAGCAATATCGGCAACAGATTCGCTAAACAAGCCATCTTCGCGGTTAATGGTATCAATAACCACATCGTTTTCTATAATGGTTACGCCCGCATCGGTTCCAATAAACATTTTCCCATCGCGCGCCTGAAACACATCCCAAATAAAATCGCCGGTTAAACCGTTGGCCGATGAGTATAATTTATCGGCATCGACGCATTGTACGCCATGGCCGAAAGTTCCGACCCAAAGCCGCTGTCGCGAATCGACAAATACCTGCTCAACTTGGTTGCTCACCAGTTTTTGCGGCTTTCGCAAATACGAAATAGTATTTTCATCAATAACATTAACACCGTTATTCGTAGCCACGTACACCCTACCTTTACGATCTGAGGTAATGGATTTCGCATAGTTATTGCTCAAACCATTGGCGGTGGTGTATTGCGTAGCATCGCCGTTTTTCAGTTTTACAACCCCCTGCCCTTCTGTGCCAACCCACAAATTATTGTCACGATCGAAATGCGTAGCCATAACAAATGACGGCTGATACAACTTATCAATTTTCAACTCCGAAAACCTGAAACCTTTGAACAACGCAATGCCGGCGCCATCGGTTCCTACCCACATATTATGGTTCTGATCCTGAAAAAGGCTATAAACCCTGTTGTGCCCAATTCCCTGATAAGCAGTAATATTTTTCAGTTTTTTATTATTTTCATAGATGTAGATTCCCTCTTCGCTTGTTCCCACCCACAATTGGTTTTTGTGATCGAACCCAATAGACACAACATGCTTATTATCGAGCAACTTAAAGTCCAGCACAGTATCGGTAGGGCTAACATTGAAACTATACAGCCCTCGGGTAGTGCCGACAAGCATTTTATTCTGATCGGCAAACAACAGTCTTTCAATAATCGCATTTTCCGGAAGGGGTAACAGCTTTTTATTCAATTCACCATCGGTAAGTTGATAAAGACCACCGATACTGGAATAAAAAAACAAATCGTGACTAACAGGCTGTTGGGCAACTGTATAAAAAGGATATTGCATTAATTGTTGATCGTACGGATAGGCAGTATCATTTTTGACGAACCAAATACCCTGATCTGTAGCCAGCCAAATGCGTTTATTGGCATCGGAACAAATATCCCACACAAATAAGTTGGAATCGCCTTCTGAGTTGTGAACTACTTTAACGCTGTAGCCATTAAAGTAGCACGCACCCTTATTCGTTCCAATCCACATGTGATTTTCAGCATCGAGAAACAACGAAGTGGTAGAAAAACCGGGAAGACCGTTTGCTTTGGTCAGGTATTCCTCATCGGAACCATCAATAATAGTAACGCCGCCGGAATAGGTGGCAATCCATATACGCCCCAACACATCTTGTTCCAAATCGAAAACCTGCCCCTGCGACAGGCCGTGGGTTTGAGAAAATCGGTCGAAATTGTAAATTAACTCCTCTTGCGCCCTAAGTTGAAAAACACAGGACATAAATAGTGCGAAGAAAATCAAATAAGACGGGCTTACTCTTCTACTTATTTTGAAAAACAACTGCTCTTTAACCATTTTTGATTTTATAAAATACAAAACAACTTCGTTAAAACGGGCTGATAATTTCATTACAATGCCTAAGCCTCTGGAATTCACACCCATTTTATTCACTTTTCGTGAATGGCTAAAGTAATAATTTTTATGGTTACCCAAAATATGAAGGTCAATTAGTTCCTAAATTCCGTAGGATATATTTTTTCTTACGGATTTTGGGTAGTTCTAATTGCGTCCAAAATCTGCAAAATATAAAATTAATAATTACTAAAGTTTCGCATCTTGACATGACATTAAAGCGTGCAAATTGAGCTTAAAAGGCCGCATTAGCGTAAAATTTTATGCACAAGGGTAACCGTAAAATAGCTCAACAGCAACATTCCCACAAAGCCTTGCACAGAACTTAATGCACGTGCTAAGCCAACCGGAAAATGATCGCCATAACCGATAGTTAACATGGTAATGGCACTATGGTAAAACCCTTTAGAAATAAGTGGTAAGTCGTGTTCTGCTCCAACGCTTACCAAAATGTCGCCAATTCCGGTTAAAATAATTAGAATATACGTTAAGCTGAACAAGGCATACATAATTATCATTGTCGCAAATACACGTTTGGGGCTTGTTCCATATAAACCGGCAAGGTCTAACAATATGCGATCTAGCATGTATGCCAGCCAGGCGGCTGCTTTTTTACGAAAGTTTCCTGCAGCCCGATAACGACGCGAACGAGCCAAACAACGCCGATACTCTACATATGCTGAATCTTCGGCCTCGTATAAACCGTTCTACCGAAAATTCTCTTTAATCAACAAAAATTGCGATGCTTTCTGAGAAGGGGTTGTGCTTTCGCCCTGACGATAAATAGCATTTTTTACATTGTTATTATGCCAATCGATGTACAAAATTCCGGGCAAACTCATATCGGCAAACACAATAACAGGCACAGGTTTGCCATGCTCGGGCAGGTGCATATCTAAAATATCGCGCACTACCGCATAAGTAAAATCCAATTTGTCGGCATATTGAATTCGAAAATTCAGATACCGATTAAAAAAACAATAACTAAAGTCGGCAGCAGAAAGCACGGCATTTTCAAAATTCAACAATGCATCTTGCGTTTCAGCCCTGGCAAATACAAGATCGGTTTTTCGAAAAACCGAATCGCTAAAATCTACCTTTCCCCGGCCGAGCAGCACTTTTTTGAATGTCGCTTTTGCATTGGAAAACTCAGCTCCGCTAAAATCCCAACTCCCCTCGCCGGCCGTACTGCGATTAAAATTAAGCTTAATATCGGTAAATTCTGTGGTGCGAAAATCGATATCGCCAATACCAAAAGATGCTCGATCGAAGGACACATCGGCCCCGCTAAAGCGAGCAAATTGAAACCCGATGCGCCCGACTCCAAATCGTGCGATCTTAAAACTTAACCCTCCTGTAAAGCGGGTGTCGACCATATTGATATTGCCATCATTAAATTCGCAATTAGTAAAATCGACGGGAGTATCAATAAAATGCGCATACTGAAACTTTTTATCTCCGGTGCAAAAAATTGCATTTTTAAAAATCAGCTGTCCTTTATGGTTTTTTACGGAATCGAAATTAATACCGCCCTTCCGATGAAGAATATCCGAGAAATCGATATTGGTATGCTCAAAGTTACTGTGGCTAAAATCGATATCGCCACCATGAAAAACCGACTCTCTAAAATGCGCGGCCCCATTGCGAATGGTGATATTCGAAAAATCGATGCAACTGTACACATCGAAAAAGGCATTATTTGCCTGAATTTCCTGAATAACAACATTTTCATTTTTCGGAATTAGGTTTAAACGGCGCCAAGCAGTTAGCGAAAAATTCCGCACGTACGCCTCATCGAGAATTACCCTACCGGTTTTCTCAATTTCATCGTAGACGTCATCGATATCGGCCAACCCATAATCGACGGTCGTGATAAGATGATCGTCGGCATCGAAAAAAGAAATAAGCGCCGTTTGACTGTAAATAGAGCCTTTGGCAGACACATATTTTCGGTCGACGGTTTTTACACGGAAAGAATAAAAATTACGATGCATGTTTTTTTACCTAAAGGTAGTAAAAATTGAACAAATTCTCCATTAATCCATAAAAACCAACATGTTACCCATTAAATAGCAAAAAGAACGATTTTGATTGGAACAAATTCGTTTGCACACATACTAAAGATGCCCTCAATTGGGTTTTATATATACCGGATTTAGCAACTCCGGCACTACTACCCCAAAAAAAACACAACAAATGCAAAAACACAGCTTGCACATAACTGCCATGACGCTATGCATCGTTGTTTTATGTTGCACGTTAAGGGCGCAAAACTACGAACAAGTGTGGCCAAGAGAATATAGCAAGGCAGAGGCATTTATAGAAAACCACCATGTAACTATAAAAGAGGTTTTTCATCAAGCTCCAGTTCCATCAAAGGTGGCATTGGCAGTAGTTTTTCCTGAACTCATCAGGTTTAACACAATACGAGATTTTTTTGAAACAGGGGCGCTTGAAACTGTTTATGTCAACCAAGGACTCAGCAGCATTGATTTTTCTATAGGACATTTTCAAATGAAGCCTTCATTTGCAGAAGCCATAGAAAAAGACTTTAAGCCGGGAAGCCACACTCAGAAACAGTTTGGCAGATTAACTCAAATTACAGCTATCGATTTAAACTCGGAACGTTCGCAAAGGCTTAACCGACTTAAATCAATCAAATGGCAATTAATATATTTGCGCGCATTTGTGGAACTAATGTATGGTCGATTTCCAAATTTGATTGAAAAACCAGACGCGCAACAGGTTGCATTTTTGGCTGCAGCATACAACCTGGGCTACCGGCACTCGGGAGACGAAATAGACAATTGGATAACCGTTCCGGCTTTCCCGAACGGGAAAAAGGCATGGACGCAACAATATGCTTATGCAGATATTGCAGTATATTTTTACCAACGTACAAAATTACCTGCAACTAACTAAAATATGAATCCGGTTGCTCCGAATACCCTCTGCAGGAATGGAGTTGCCTCAAAACTTAACGTTATGATGTATACAAAAAAGGCCACACAGCAAATTATGTTAATTCTTTCGGCATTTTCGCTACTCCTTCTGCTGGGATGCAATAAAAAAGAGAAAATTCAAACATTTATCCAACCACCGTTACCCGATGCAGACATTCCCTTTGAAACATTTCGCATCGACCCAACAAAAGCGGACACCATTGAGTTATCGATGGGCACAAAACTGTTTATTCCTCCAAATGCATTTGTAGATTCGGCGGGAAATTATGCTACAGACTCTGTAACCCTCAAATACAGAGAATTCCGCAATGCAGCCGAAATATTTCTGGCCGGCATACCGATGAACTTCAACGCGTTGAACAACCAAACCGCGCTGGAAACAGCAGGCATGTTCGAAATTAGGGCTATAAGCAATAAACAAAAACTAGAACTTACCTACGGTTCAGCCATTACCATTAAAATGGGGTCGCGTATAACAGGAAGCGACTACAACTTTTTTGGGTTCGATGAAACCAACGGCACATGGAATTTTATGGGATATCCTGAAACAGAAACAAACCCAACCTATGAAGCCATCGAGAAAAACATTAAGAAACTATCGAAACAGAAAAAATATCCGCTTGACGATGATTTTTTTGTTTTCGATTACACTTCGGCCTACGATGTTACCTATTACCAACTTGGGAAAGACATTGGAAAAAAACAGATTAAAACACGGATAAATAAGTACGGCGCCAAATTATACAACATGTATACATACGAAAGGGTAGTGTTTCGAGGCCAACGTTACGATGCTCAATTTATGTTGTGGAAGAACCTGAGTGAAAAATTACTTTAACCCATATATTATGAAATACTTATACCCCTTAATTTTCGCTTCATTTTTTGGGGTACGACGGTTTTTGTGACTTCCCTGGTGCTGGTGCTGTCCTTTGTAGGACTCGGGATTGTGGTTCC
>JAWOEM010000331.1:0-6986 GCA_046482785.1 Salinivirgaceae bacterium | reverse complement strand
CATTATCGACATCTCAAAAATTGAAGCAAACCTATTGAATATTAACAAAACAGAGTTCAATATAAACCATTTATTGCAAGAAATCCATCGAACATTTGAAGCCGTGCTTCAAAACAAACACAAAGAACACGTAAAACTTATCATCGAAACTCAAGAAAACGAAGATGCAACCATTTACTCAGACAAGCAACGTCTAACGCAGATACTAACCAACCTAGTTGGAAATGCGGTGAAGTTTACCGACGAAGGTAGTATTACCTTCGGATACAAAATGAAAGATACCGATACAGCACTGTTTTTTGTGAGCGATACCGGATCGGGAATTGACAAGGAAGATGCTGAAGTGATTTTCGACCGATTTGTAATGGCAAAGAATGCGGTAGACGAAAAGCACCAGGGAACCGGTCTGGGATTGGCGATTTCGAAAAGTCTGGTAGAACTTCTGGGAGGAACTATTTGGCTCGAAAAAACATCGCCGGAAGGCACAACATTCTGCTTTACTATAAGCCTAAAACAAAATAGCGAAGTTATTACTTACGAAACACCCAAACATCTCGAAACAAAAAACCTAATCGGGAAAAAGATACTTATTGTAGAGGATGACCAATGGAGCGGCCAGTATTTGGCAACTGTTTTGGCAGAAAAACACATAAAAACAGAAATTGTACGAAGCGGCGAAGAAGCATTACAGAAACTATCAAACAAAGAAGTATACGACATGATACTTATGGATATTCGTTTACCGGGAATAAACGGACTGGAAACCGCTGCAAAAATAAAAATCCAATACCCGGATTTGCCCATAATAGCGCAAACAGCTTATGCGCTGAATGAAGACAGAAATAAAACCCTCGCTGCAGGGTGCGATGAGTATCTAACCAAGCCAATCGATACCGACAAGCTGGCTGAGTTACTTTATAAATATGTAAAGTAGTACCTTCAAGCGACCATCGTTGTAGCGAAAACAACGATAAATACTTCTTTCTCTATATTGACCGATATGAAAATTATAAAGTATCGATCTACTAAAAGTTAGCCCCCGATTTAGAAAATATTATCTTGTTATTTCCAAAAAATAGCATACTACTATTATATCTACTCACCACTATCAAATTTGAGCGATACCTTCTTCTCCACAGCCCCTTGGTGTCGCTTTTGGATCAGGACTATTGCAGCAGTCATAATTGAAACAAGTCGTTGTAGTTTGCAGCGACGCCGACGGTATAATACTGCAAATGTTAAAATTTCGTGAAAAACAGTAAAAAACATCATTTAGAGATGTTTTTGGCATCTGCTTTGCAATACTCTGGAAACCCATTTCGTGTATTTGGGTTTCCTAAAAAATGATAACGATGAAGCAAAAAATTTTACAAAACGCACAAGAATACTTTTTCAAATATGGCTACAGCAAAGTAACGCTGAGCGAAATATCAAAAGAGATGGGCATCAGTAAAAAAACCATCTACAACCATTACACCGGCAAAGAAGAGCTGCTTTTTGCCGTGCTCGACTACTCAAAATCGCAGTTTGAACAGCAAATGTCGTCGGTAGAAGCCGACTCAAACAAGCCTTTCAGAGAAATGGTATTGGGTTCATTATCGGTTTTAGGGCTGTGGGTTTCAAAGCTAAAAACGCTGGTAAACGATCTTAAACGCAACCATCTGGAGGCTTGGCATCACATTTTAGAGATTAGAAAAGATGTGATTATTAAACACACCATGCGCGTATTAAAATCGGGCAAGAAAAAAGGCATTTTGGACGATAATAAACGATCTGCCATAGCTGTATTTCTTTTTTTGGCCTCTGCCGACAAAATTACTGACGACACTTTTCGCAGCAATATTCCTGACGAAATTACCGATTTACTCCCAGCAGATCCATCGGGAATGTTTCAAAGTGTACTGGAAGTAATTTACGAAGGCATAAAAAAATCGTAACTAATAAATATTCGAACAACAATAAATACAATTAAAAATGACCCGAAAAAAACTGTTGTACAAAAAACTAATCGCCATCACCTTGCTTTTCATTGGCACATTAAATGTAAGCGCCCAAAACGATACGCTTTACCTATCGATTGAGGAAGTTATTAGTCGTTTAAAAGCCGACAATCTTCACATAAAAGCATCGGGGCACCGGCTTTCAAAGGCGGAAGAAGAGCGGAAAGCGCAAAAAGGGCTCTACTACCCATCGTTAGATTTGAATGCATCGTACACCATGATGAGCAACCCCATAGAATTGGATTTAACTCCTGTACGCGATGCCATATTACCTGCATACGAGTTAATTGGTGGACAAACCGATATGCTCAGCAACCTTACAGACTATATGGCAAGTACGGGAACACTTGATCCGACGACCTATCAATCTTTTTCGGAAGGCATTACAGGCCTGACAAATGGTCGCGAACAGGCGGTAAATGCTATAAATAATGGCGAATGGGAAAAAACCATTATGGAAGACCAATTTGCAATGGTTGATGCCAGCCTAATGTGGCCAATATATACCGGAGGGAAAATACGCGCAGCCAATAAAGCTGCTGAAGCTAAGCAAACAGAGGCTATTGCCAATAATGAAAAGGTAGTTTCGCAGGAAATAACCAATCTAATGCAACGATATTTTGGACTCCAACTGGCGCTAAAGGTTGAAAAAGTAAGAAAAGAAGTTGTTTCAGGCATGCAGCAACACCTCGACGATGCAAAAAAGCTGGAAGCAAACGGAATGATTTCGCAGGCCGAACGATTACATGCCGAAGTGGCCTTTGTAGAGGCTGAACGCGAACTAAAGAAAGCGAAAAACACTGTAGACCTTATGCAAACGGCTATTCAAAATTCACTTTCTACAAACACACCCATCAGTCCCACCACCGACCTGTTTATAGCGCCGGCAACAGAAGATTTGTCAACATTTATTAAACATGCACAGACGATGAACCCTGCCATAAAAAAGCTGGAGGCTAAAGAAATATTGGCGGAGCAGGCACTCAAAAAAGAGCAGGCAGCTTGGTACCCGAATGTATTTGCCTTTGGGAAAGCCAACATTGTTGATTATCAACTATCGGAATATTCGCCCGACTGGATGGTTGGAGTAGGCCTGAAAATAAACCTTTTCGACGGACTGCAAAAAGTTCGCAAAAGTCAAGCTGCAAAGCTTCAACAGATGGAAGTAGCTACGTACCAAGAAAAGGCTAAACAAGATTTGGCAACAGGGGTAACAAAAATACATCAGGAACTGGAACAAGCGGCAGAACAATACAATGCAGCACAAAAGTCGACCGAATTTGCAAAAGAATACCTGCGCATTCGCAAAAAAGCATTCGCCGAAGGTTTTGCCACATCGACCGATGTAGTAGACGCCCAACTAAACCTTGCGCGGATTGAAACCCAAAGCCTTAAGGCCATGTACGATTTTGATGTTGCACTATCGCGTCTGCTCGAAATAAGCTATAAAAGCATGGATATACTTGAATACGCAAGTAAATAAGAGCACACATATTTCAAATTAAAGAATTAATAGAATAAGAAAATAATTGATATAAAAAGATAAAAAAAAATGAAAAACAGTAGCATTTTAGTCGGAGGAACCATTCTTGGAATGTTAGTAATATTAAGTATTATCGGATGGCTTACCTTTAAGCCCGAACCAGTAGTAATACAAGGCGAAGCAGAGGCACGAACAATTAATGTGGCTCCCAAAATCACAGGACGCATGGAAAGTATGCGCATAAAAGAGGGCGACAAAGTAAAAAAAGGCGACACCTTGCTTTTGCTCAACAGCCCTGAAATAGCGGCAAAGCTGGCACAAGCCAAAGCAGCAAAGAGTGCGGCCGAAGCACAAAATCAAAAAGCCACAAAAGGTGCGCGGGAAGAGCAAATACAGGCAGCCAAAAATGTATGGCAGAAAGCCAAAGTAGCTGCCGAACTCACAGAGAAAACCTTTGAACGCGTCGAAAACCTACACAGAGATGGTGTGCTGCCCGAGCAAAAGCGCGACGAAGCGGAAACGCAAATGAAAGCAGCTCAGCTAACAGCAGAGGCCGCAAAAGCCAACTATGAAATGGCGCAAACAGGAACGCGCAGAGAAGACAAAAGATCGGCGCAAGCCCTAGTAGAACAAGCTGAAGGAGCTATTTCGGAAGTGGAAGCATTTTTAAGCGAAAACAATATTGTAGCACCCATTTCGGCAGAGGTTGAGCAAATTAATGCTCACATTGGCGAACTAGTAACGGCAGGCTTTCCGGTGGTTACACTCATTGACTTGGACGATGTGTGGTTCACATTCAATATTAGAGAAGATTTTCTGAGCGATTTTGCGATGAACAAAGAGTTTAAGGTAACCATACCGGCGCTGGGCAACCAAACAATAATGGTAAAAACCACCTATATCAGTCCGCGAGGCAATTATGCCACGTGGCGAGCTACAAAAGCTTCGGGCGATTTCGACAAAAAAATGTTTGAAGTTCGGGCAACCCCCATTAAAAAACCTGAGAACTTACGCCCCGGCATGTCAGCACTTATAAAACAAGACAATATTAATTCGTAAAAAACAAATCACAATGCAATCACCCAACCGTAGCTGGCAAGCTGTATTTATTAGGGAACTGCGCAGGTACAAAAGCAGGCGACTGTACGTTTTAATGACCATTATTCTGCCGCTCATTGGTTTTGGATTTTTTACGGCACTGTTTAACACAGGCAAACCTACAGATTTGCCTGTGGCCGTGTACGACCAAGATCAATCGAAGCTTTCGCAGCAGATGCTGAGCAACATAGAGCAAGGTGCTACGGTAATGCTCACTAATCGCCCCACAGACCTCAGTGCGGCAAAAGAGGGCCTGAAAAAAGGCGATTACTATGCCGTACTAATTGTACCAAAAGATTTTGAACAAGACATTTACCGCAATGCTCAACCCGAAGTGGTTTTATATTACAATAATGCATACATGGTGGTAGGAAGTCTGATAAGCAGCGAAATACAGCAAACTATCGGGACATTTTCGGCAGGTATAAACCTACAAACACGATTGAAAAAAGGTGAGCATGAAGAAAAAGCACTTGCAGCCATCAACCCAATTGCCATAGATGGACACAAACTATTTAACCCGTATTTAAACTACTTTTACTATTTGGCTACCACCTTTTTACCCATTATGCTACTCATTTTTATACTAATGAGCACGGTGTATGTAATTAGCATTGAGTACAAAGAAGGAACAGCTAAAGCGTGGCTAAAAGTGGCCAACAACAGCATTATTAGAGCCGTTACCGGCAAATTACTCCCCTACACCATTATTTGGTTTGTATTGATGGTATTTATGAATTTCATAATATTCAATTTATTCCAAATGCCATTAGAGGGAAGTATTTGGATTATTGCGTTAAATGCCTTCTTGTTTGTAGCAGCCTACATGGGAATGGGGATTTTTATTGCCGCCATTTTTCCGGCATTACGCATGGGGTTAAGTGTAGCATCGATATATTCAGCGCTGGCCTTTACATTTAGCGGACTAACATTTCCATACATGGCTATGTACGGTTTTGTGGCATTCTTCGGAAATTTTTTCCCATTTAGTCACTACCTGCAAATTTTCCTCGATCAAACACTTCGGGCAGCACCATTTTACACACTTTTCGAACCACTTTTATACATGAACATATTTCTGTTATTGCCTTTTACGGTACTATGGAAATTGAAGAAAATGTGTTTGACGCCCTCATATTGGGGAAAACTGTAACCACTAGAATTAAACAATTATGAGCACCATAAAAAACACCCTTTTAGAAATTCTATCGATTTGCATCGACGAACTCAGGCACATCTTTAAAGATGGAGGCGTGATGTTATTGCTTTTTGGCGCAACATTGGTTTATCCGTTAATATACTCGCTGGCGTACCACCCGGAGGTATTGCGCGATGCGCCCATTGCTGTAATAGACAACAGCAACTCACAAATAAGTCGTGAGTTAACGCGCATGATAGATGCATCGGCAGAAGTAAACGTAGATTACAAACTTACCAGTTTGCGCGAAGCTGAAAAATTGTTCTACAAAGGCGATATTGCAGGAATAATAGCCATACCGGAGAGTTTTCTGGAAAACATTTCTTCGGGCGAGCAAGCCTACCTTTCAGTTTATGCCGATGCCAGTTACATGATGCTCTACAAGCAGGTTTACACCGCATCGGCCACAGCCTCACAAACGCTTGGGAAAAAGATTGAAATAAAAAAACGCATGATGCAAGGCACACCAAAAGAAGCTGCCATAAAACAATCGTCGCCAATACAGTTCGAAGCACGCAGCCTGTTTAACCCCATAGGTGGCTACAGCACGTACGCCATGCCGGCAATATTGGTATTGATACTCCAACAAACCCTGTTATTGGGAATAGGTATGCGCGGAGGTACGGCACGAGAATTAGGCGCAAAACACTTCCTACTCCCTACCATGGCCAGTGGTGAAGGTGGTTTACGAATAATTTTTGGTAAAACGCTTGCTTACAGTATTCTGTACATTCCTATTTCGTTTTACCTTTTTGTTGTGGTTTTCAGTTGGTTCGACTTTCCAATGGCAGGAAACATTACTCATTTATTTATGCTAATGATTCCGCTCATTTTAGCCTCTATTATGCTTGGACTAGTATTTACTACACTGTTTAGAAACCGTGAAAACTCAATGATATTCTTGCTTTTCACTTCCGTCCCATTAATTTTTCTAAGTGGTTTCTCCTGGCCAATAGAGTCGTTTCCTGCCGGATTCCAATTTTTAGCCAATCTGTTCCCGAGCACGCCGGGTATAATTGGCGTACTAAAAATCAGCATTATGGGCGGCAACTGGCAAACTGCCATGCCACAAATAGCGCAACTTTGGTTAATGGCAGTGGTATTTTTCATTATAAACTGGATAATCGTTCGGGTAAAAATAAGTCAAACCAAAAAGGAACTACCGGTTAAAATGAGTTAACCCAACTTGAAAATGCAATTGCATAAC
>JAWOEM010000186.1:0-2824 GCA_046482785.1 Salinivirgaceae bacterium | reverse complement strand
GGATAATCAAATACTTATAACTACAAGTCAGCGAAGCTCAATCAACTCTGCCAAGCAGGATGTTGCAAATATGGTGCAAAGTGTGTTTAGGCTTGCAAATGCAAGCGGCGGTAACTGTACAACCTTTTGTCCAACAAACTCGGCGCCTTACAAAGAAAAACCACACATTTATTTAACGCGCACCGATTATGATGCAGCCGTTGAAGGTTATTACTTGGAAAGGAGTGATAATGCACAAAAGCTACTGTACAAAAACGAAGGTATCCATTGTACATTAATCGATATGGGGGATTTGTTCCGTTTCGAAAATGAAAATATGGCGGTAGATTTTGATAAATCCAACTTCGCTGTAAAGCATACCAATATCAAAAGCAATACCTCTGGAGCCTATTCGTTGGAACAGGCTGCAACTATGGCTGTTGTTTTGAAAGGGGCGCAACAGCTTGTTTTTGAGTAAAATACATTTTTTTTGTTTCTATTTTATCCGTCCATCGATATATTTCGGTGGGCGGTTTTTGCGTTAAAATTTGGTCAATCACATTTTTTTTCGTATTGTATGAGCATGATGAACATCCCAGATTCCTACGTTTTCTAGGCTTGACATGCCACTAATGTCGTGAATTAATATTTTGCGATACCTCATCGGCAACATGCGTCTACTCAGGCTACTTGGCGATAAAACTTCAGTTTTTTTTTCAACAAATCGTTCTGTAAATTGTATAGTTGATGGTATTGAGCGTCTGAGCATCTGCTGTTACCAGTTTGTAAGGATTGTAGTGAAATCAGTAGCCCGTTTTAACGAAGTTTTTTTCGGTATAGTCTTTTTATTGGCATTTAGGCGAAGAACAATTTTTTTAACTAAAACACACATTTATGAGTAAATCCTTAATTTTAATTAAGTATGGCGGAAATGCCATGAGCAATAACCATTTAAAGAAAAACGTATTGGCAAGTATTGTCAAATTAAAAGAGGCGGGAAACGATGTTGTCATTGTTCATGGTGGAGGTCCATTTATTAAGGAGGCATTAGCGGAAGCAAAAGTTGAATCAGAATTTATCGATGGCCAACGGCAAACGACGCCTGAGGCTTTTGAGTATGTTCAAATGGCGCTAAAGGGAAAAGTAAATAGCCAACTGGTGGCCGAACTTAATGCACAGGGACAAATGGCTGTTGGGCTCTCGGGGCAAGATGGCCAAATAGTGATAGCCAAAAAACGCCAGCATATGACTATGGTCAATGGAAAGCCGCAAGCAGTCGATTTAGGCCGCGTTGGCGATGTGCAAACAGTTAACCCGCAATTAATTCACTTGTTGTTGGAGAATGGGTTTATTCCTGTTATTGCTTGCATTGCTGCAAATGAGAAGGGAGAAGGGTTTAATATTAATGGCGATATGTTTGCCGGACACGTGGCCGGGGCTCTAAAAGCCGATCGCTACATTGTGCTTACCGATGTTGATGGCTTGCTGCGCGACAAAGATGATCCGTCTACCATAATCGACGAATTGTCTGTCAAAGAGCTCTCCGGATTGGTGAATGCCGGCGTTATTCAAGGCGGAATGATTCCCAAAATGGAATCGTGCGAAATTGCTATTCGTGGCGGTGCACGCACAGCCGGTATTGTCAATGGAACAAAACCGGAACAATTACTGCAACTCACAGGAAACGAAAAGGTTGGTACAAAAATAATTTCTTGATAAAACGTAATCAAAACCGATAAAACTAAACTACTATGACAGAAAAAAACAATCAATATTATAACGAATTAGATCAAAAACACTACCTACCCACCTTTAAACGCTACCCCATTACATTGGTAAAGGGGCAGGGCTGTAAGGTTTGGGATGCCGATGGAAAAGAATACATCGATGCCCTTGGAGGTATTGCCGTAAATGCGTTGGGGCATAACCATCCTGCATTGGTAGAGGCCATACGGGAGCAGGCAGGCAAATTAATTCATATTTCGAATTTTTACCTCAGTGAACCACAAGTTGAGCTATCAAAGAAAATTACCAATTTAGCACAAATGGAGCGCGTGTTTTTCTCCAATAGCGGAGCTGAATCGGTCGAGGGCGCTATAAAAATTGCACGAAAATATGCACACAGTATTGGTCGTGGTGGCATCGTAATTTCGTTCGATGGATCATTCCATGGCCGCACGTTGGCAACTATTGCCACTGGAAAAAAGCAAATGCAGCAAGGCTTTGAACCTATCCCTACAGGGTTTATTCAAGTTCGGCTAGACGATATGGATTCAGTGCGGAAAGCCGTGTCGAAAGAAACGGCTGCCATTATTATTGAGCCCATTCAGGGCGAAGGCGGTATTAACGTAGTACCCGATAGTTTTCTGAAAGAGCTTCGAAGCTTATGCGATAAGGAGAGTATTGTGCTTATTTTCGACGAAATTCAGTGTGGCATTGCCCGAACGGGAAAAATGTTTGCCCACGAGCATGTGGGGGTTAAACCCGATATAATGACATTAGCCAAAGGACTTGGAGGTGGCGTGCCTGTTGGAGCCATTCTTTCGAACGAGAAGGTGAGTGGCGCCATCGATTTTGGCGACCACGGGACTACTTTTGGAGGAAATCCACTGGCTACTGCTGCTGCGCTGGCAGTACTTAAAACCATTGAACAAGAACAATTAACACAAGCAGCACACGAAAAAGGGGAGTGGCTTAAAGAGCGAATTATGGCCATAAAGCACCCCGACATTAAAGAGGTGCGCGGCAGAGGGTTGATGCTAGGTATTGAGTTTCGATTTGAAACAAAACCACTTGTGCAAAAAATGCTGGAAAATGGTATATTAGCCAATGCTACAGCCGGAAA
>JAWOEM010000277.1:0-2635 GCA_046482785.1 Salinivirgaceae bacterium | reverse complement strand
CCCGTGCACTCCGGGACACCCACATTGCTTGAACGGCGGGCGCCGCCCATAAAGCCGGAATTCTCCTTGTCGGGCATCGTTTCGCAACATACGTTTCACGTAGCGCAGCACAACTTGCTCTATAAGCGTTACCAGTCCATTGTCGATGCGTTGCAACTCCAGATTGGCATAGTGGGTTTTCATGTTGTTTCGTATGCTTTCGAGAATGAGCGCATCGTTATTCAATTTTTGAATACTTTCGGGTGTTAGCGACTCATTCTTTTTTTGGAAGGGGAGGTAGAGCTCTTCCATGGTATCGTGAAAAACCAGTCCGAAAATGCGCTGGTCAACGCCTGCTTCAAGCTTATCGGGTTCTTTCATTTTTACCAAATAGCGAAAGTAAAATTGAAGCGAGCAGTTAATATAAGAATTTAATTGAATGGGGAAGAGTTTGCGCCCTTCTGCATATTTGTTCAACAGTGCTTTTACTTCCGGTGTTTTGTGTATAGTCAGTGGCGTGTTGTTTTCTGTGCTTAATGTATGACTAAAATGGTTTTCCTCTACCTTATGGTGAAGCTCAAACGTAAGTTGTTGCAGGAATCGTGAGGGCTCGCCATAGTCAGAGTCCGATTCGTCGCTGTTATAAATAAATGTAATGGACGAAGCGCGCTGTATAGCCCGATAAAAATAGTAGGCAAAAATGGCATCCTGATGCTCAAACGTAAGCAAACCATAGGCTTTACGCAAATTGTATGGTATAAAGCTCGGTGCCACACTCGATTTGGGCATAAAGCCTTCATTTACACCCACCATTATTAGGTGTTCAAAATCGAGGGAGCGGGTTTCGATAAGTCCCATTAGCTGTATCCCCCGCAAGGGCTCGCCTTCCAGCGTAATGGTTAGCCCCGACAGAATTTTCGATATAAGCCGTAAAATAATGGTATCGGGTAATTGTAAATTGTACATTGCAAGCTGTTGTTTGAGTTGCAATAACGCTTTGTACATTAACAATGCCGTTTCGCAATTTATCTGATTGGCGGTGTTTTCATTGTCGGGGTTGCACGTATCGATCCAATGCGCTAAAATGCCGATCAGGTAGTCGATAAGCGGCTTGCGTTCGGTCGGAAAAAGCTTTGAGAGCCACTCATCGGTAGTCATTTTTTGTGCGGGAATATAAAGTTGATTGCTTTGGCGGAGTTCCACCACCAGCGAATCGTTGGATTCGTGGTGTATGGCCTGCATCAGCAATTCTATTACCCATTCGTTTTTGTAAAATAGTTCCTTATTGCGTGTAACCGATTGTTTTCCAACTTGCAGAAGCACCTGCACAAAAGCGAAAATTCCGCTGTTTTTCGATGGAAGTCCCATCGTAATGTTCAATCCCTCCACTTCGGGCGGCATGGTGTCCAAAATCGTTGGCAGTAAGCTTTCGTTGGCGAGTATCAGCCCGTTTTTGAGCGGATTGCTTTTATCGCTTTTAATTTCGGTTAGGGCATTGGTGGCAGCTGTGGCCATTTCTACTTCGCCGGGTAGTGCTTTTATGGCAATGGTTTTCGATTGCTCGATATTGCTAAACTCCGTTTTGTTGGTTAAAGCCGATGGAAATTGGGTGAGGTTCGAGCGCATAAAGTAGCCCGCTTCCTGCATGGTATCATCAATGTAGTATTGGTCGTAATCCCAGTAAAATAGTGCTCCGGCATTTTTTGCCTGCTCAAAAATGGCTTTTTCCGATGTGCTTAACGCGTTGAACCCTATAAATACCGGGCGTTTGCCTTTGTAATTGAGTTTGTCGGCTATTGCCAATTCGGCTACCTTTCTGTACACCATACCTTCGTACCCAACGCCTTTTTGTTCAAGCATGTTTTTGTAATCGGTGTAGAGCGAATTGAGTATTTGCCAAAATTGCAGAAACTGTTTTCGTACTTTAGGGTCATCGTCTTTACCGCCTTTGGCATAAAGGGCGGTCCAGAACTGTTTTATTAATTTGAGCTGCTCGTCGCCGGCACCTTGAAACAGGTTTTCAATTTCTTTCAGATCCTTCACATATTGAAATACCCTGCCCGCATCAACCATGTACTTGTCCAGATCGTCGAAATCGGCCAAAATCATTTCGCCAAAAAACCAGAATTTCTCTATGCTTTCTGCATTTTGCACTTTTGTGCGATACAGATCGTACAAATACGCAATTGCCGGAACGGTTTCTAGTTCGTTGAGCTCGCCCGATCGTCGCATAAACTCGTTGATGGTTAGCATTTCGGGAGCCAATAACGGCTTATCGATTTTTTGCGAAAGAATATAATTGAAGAATATTTTGGGGCGTTTACCCGGCATAATAATTATTAAATCTTCTAAATGTCCATCGAAACGTTTCAGTAAATCGGCCACGACTAAATCTAAGAACCTGCTCATTATAAAATGGTTAAAACATTGATAAAACGATAATTGCAATTAAGCTCCTGTAATGCTACGGAATTTATACAAAACTACAAATTATTAAAGATTACGCATGGGGTAATATGGAGTTTGTGGTTTCTGTTTTTTCTCCTGCAAAATTTCGTGTTCCCGTGTATTTGTGCCTGATCTTAGATCTTAGATGTTTGATGGGGATTCTGTTGCTTTCCTGCAAAATTTCATCTTTCCGTGTGTTTGTGCCTGA
>JAWOEM010000176.1:0-6035 GCA_046482785.1 Salinivirgaceae bacterium | reverse complement strand
AGAAAACGAAACTGAGGCAACACAAACAGAACAAGTTGCCGATTCTGCAGCAGCAGAAGAAGCCGTTACTGAGCAGGAAGTAGAAACAGCCGTTGCTGAAGAAGAAGAGGAAAAAGCCCAAACACCTCACCAAATTTTGAAGCAAAAATTCATTGAAGGTGGAGCCGGATTTATGGGCGTTGTACTTTTAGCCTTAATCTTCGGTTTAGCGTTATCAATTGAGCGTATAATCTACCTCAATTTAGCTTCATCGAATACAGACAAGCTGTTGAAAGAAGTAGAAGAAGCTTTGGCTAACGAAGGCGAAGAGGCAGCTAAAGAAGTTTGCCGTAACACACGTGGCCCGGTAGCATCAATTTTCTACCAAGGCTTACTTCGTATGGACGAAGGTATCGATGTAGTAGAGAAATCAGTTATTTCGTATGGAAGTGTACAGATGGGTCTTTTAGAAAAAGGGCTAACTTGGATTTCGCTCTTTATTGCACTTGCACCGATGCTTGGTTTCATGGGAACGGTAATTGGTATGATTGGAGCATTTGACTCCATTGAGGCAGCCGGTGATATTTCGCCCGCACTTGTGGCCGGAGGTATTAAAGTTGCACTTATTACAACTGTATCAGGTCTTATCGTAGCGATGATTCTTCAGGTATTTTACAACTACATCGTTTCAAAAATTGATGGAATGGTGAACAATATGGAAGATGCATCGATCTCGTTAGTAGACATCATTACTAAACACATGAAAAAATAATTTGATAGAATATGAATGATCGAATATCAAAATTCACAAGCATTTTATCATACGTCTTATTTGCTCTATCAATAATCTTTAGTTTGCTGTTCTATAACTCGGTAGTAACAAGTGAGCCCGTTCCGGAACACATTGTTGTTCCACTGGAAAAAACCATGTTTACCATGGAGCAAGTAGGATCGTCACTAGATAACTTTGCATACGTAGTTTACCTACTATTAGGTTTAGCTGCCGTATCAACCATAGCATTTAGTATTCTGAACGTATTTAAAAGTGCAAAAACAGCCAAAAGAAGTTTAGTTTCAATTGGGTTTATGGCCGCAGTAATATTCGCAGCCTATTTATTATCATCATCGGAAATCCCACAATTCTTTGGAGCAGAAAAGTTTAACATAACTGCCGGCACTTCGCAAGCAGTTGGTACCGGACTGTTCTCAATGTATCTGTTTTTTGTGCTTGCCGTAGTCGGTATTTTATATACCGAAATACGAGGCGCTTTTAAATAATATAAACCTGCTGAGCAGGTTTAAAAAAAAGAATTTATGGCTCGTCAAAGTAATCAAGAAATTAATGCAGGATCAATGGCAGACATTGCCTTCCTTCTCTTGATTTTCTTCCTTGTAACTACCACAATGGACACCGACGCTGGTCTGTCTCGACAGCTTCCGCCGATGCCCGATGAGGAGCAACAAGAGGATGATAACAAGATTAAGGAGCGTAACCTGTTGATTGTATTGATCAATAAGCAAGACCGGCTACTTGTTAATGGTGAAGAATTACGTGTGAAACAATTGCGCGACAGAGCAATTGAATTCATCGAAAACACCGCCAACCAAGAAGATTTGCCGGAGAAAAAGTACGAGATTATTAAAATTAAGAACCCCGAATACTATGCGGGAAGCGATGTGCCCAAAAAAGTGCCACACAAACTATTTGAGCAACGTTTTCCAGAGGGGTATCCGGTTTCAAAAGGAGTAATCTCATTGCAAAACGACCGGGGCACCTCGTACAAAATGTACATAGAGGTCCAAAATGAGCTCGTTGCCGCATACACAGAAGTGCGTAACCGTCTTTCAAAACGAATGTTCCAGAAAGCATACGAGGAACTCGACGATGAAGACAAGGTTAACGCGATTAGAGCGGCAATCCCTCAACGGATTTCAGAGGCTGAACCGAAAAATATAGGAAATTAATTATGGCTTCAAAATTTGAAAGAAAAGGTAAGTCAGGCGGAACACCGGCAATAAATACGGCTTCGTTGCCCGATATCGTGTTCATGTTGCTGTTCTTCTTTATGGTATCTACTACCATGCGAGAAACAGAACTAAAAATACACGTTACAGTGCCCGAAGCTACAGAACTAACAAAACTTGAGAAAAAGTCTTTGGTAAGCTACATTTATGTTGGTGAACCAAAAGCTAGCTATCAAAAGTTTTACGGCTCTGAGCCACGTATCCAGCTCAATGACGCCTTTAAGCAGGTTAAAGACATTCCTGATTATATCGCATCGGAGCGCGAGGCGCGCGATGAAAACGAACGCCCTTTAATGACTACATCAATGAAAATTGATAAAGACGTAAAAATGGGAATTGTTACCGATATTAAACAGGAACTGCGCAAAGCCAATGCGTTGAAAATTAACTATTCAACACGGAAAAAAATACAATAATTTCTTACGCAACGTATAGAAAAAGGAGACGTGGTTACGTCTCCTTTTTTCGTTTACACCCATAAGATAAGGGATTGTAATAAAATGGGCAGACCGTTTTAACGAAGTTGTTTTATTCTTTAGCAAATTGAGCAGTTCTCGCTCTGCGGTTAGTGGGCTATTCGGGAAGTTAATAAGCAAGTTAAAAGGCAAAAGAACACGTTTAAATCGTCAAGTTATTTCGGAACAATCGCTAAGAACAACCTTAATCGCAACTATTGTTCAGCGCAAAAAATCATTAGTTTTACTACTCCCCCTAATAATTCTTTTGGCAGAATTGAGTTTTTTATATATATTTAAAGGAATGATATTTTTCATTGCAAACCCCTCTAAAACCAACAAGCAGGATGGGTTGCGCAAATAAATCGTGATCAAAAATAAAAACGAACTCCAATGAAACATATACTTGTACCTGTAGATTTTAGCGAAGGCTCTGTAAACGCACTGGAAATGGCAATTACCTACGCAAACCAGATGAATTTTAGTGTAAGAATGATTCACGTTATAAAAGATTCCGTCTTTTATCAAAAAAATTTAAACCTATCGAACTTGGTTGAAATAAAAAACGAAAAAGTTATTCATAATCTTAAAACATTAGTAGCTCAATACAGCCAAGAAGTAAAAAACAAAATAGACTACCGAATACGCAGCGGAAAAGTGTATAACGAAATAGCCAATCAGGCAAAATATGGCGAAGCCGAACTAATTACAATCGGCACACATGGAACAAGCGGATTTGAAGAGCTATGGCTGGGCAATAATGCCTACAAAGTAGTAAATAACTCACCCTGCCCGGTAATGAGCGTGCGAAACTCCTACAAAAGGCACAAAATTGAACGAATTGTTTTGCCCATCGACGATACACCTGAAACGCGTCAAAAAATACCTTACTCTGCACACATAGCAAAACAATTTGGAGCGCAGTTGCACCTGCTGCAGGTGAGCGAAACAAAAAAAGAAAGTGTACTTGATCGCATAAACGAATATTGTAAGCAAACCGCATCATTTCTGGCAAACAATAATTTAGATTTTGTAGTTGAAAAGATTATTGGAAATAACCTTACCGATATGACAATTGACTATGCAATGCGAACCGACGCCGATCTTATTTCCATAATGACAGAACAATCGGAGAGCACAAAAAACATTTGGTTAGGGCCTTACGCGCAACAGATGGTCAACCACTCTCCTATTCCGGTTCTTAGCATTCAACCTTACTAAGTTTTGAATGTAGTGCTGTAAAACAAGCTAATACTCACTATAGAAATCAGGCCCACTCGAGGCTGAACTCCGTTTGAAGAACCATAAATAAACTGCGTTATAATCCAAAATCCACACTCAATTTGAGCAATAAAATAAAAAGCTTGCGGAATTATGTGGAAAACAATTGCAAACTTGACGAACTAGTATTAATTGTTTATCTTGCGCCTGCATTTACACATGGATATTTTACAAAACAAACTATTCATAAATACTTATAATGAACAGGTTATCACTCATACTTTTCATCATCATATCGAATGCGGCGATGGCACAAACCGACACCGTGTCTATTTACACCCTATTTCGTGATACCACAGGCGGAAGAGGCGAAGTGCGCATACAACAAGACCCGACGCTCCGATTACTCATTGACCGCGACATTCAGATAAGTGGAAAACAGCGAGGCATAAAAGATGGTTATCGAATTCAAATTTTCAGTAAATATGGAAGCGACTCGCGGGATAAATCGCAAGATGTGCGAATTCTATTTCTAACAGAATTCCCGGATTTTGATCCCGTACGTGTTTACTCAACCTATGAACCCCCGTTCATAAAAGTAAGAGTGGGCGATTACAGAAATAAATCAGAAGCGTTGGAAGACCACCGGATAATAATGAAAGAATTCCCGGATAGCTACATAGTTAAAACCCGAATAAATTATCCGCCGCTATAATAGCCCCAAATGCAGATGCTCACTTATTCATATTCAAACCACGGTAAAATCAAAACCCTGAATACATGAAAGGCGCTATTAAACAACTTCAACTACAAGCTCTACAAATACGAATCAGCATAATTGAATCATTACAAGCAGCCGGCTCAGGCCATTTGGGTGGCAGCCTAGGGTTGGCCGACGTTTTTACCGCACTTTATTTTCACGAACTTAACCACAAGCCGCAAGCCCCGCGTTGGGGCAAACGCGACCGACTAGTGCTTTCTATCGGGCATGTTGCACCTGTGCTCTATGCAACACTGGCGCATGCAGGCTACTTCCCAAAAGAAGAATTACAAACATTGCGAAAACTAGGGTCGCGACTTCAAGGACATCCTGCACTAGTACATGAAGTTCCGGGACTGGAAACCTCGGCTGGATCATTAGGTCAGGGGCTTTCCATTGGTGTGGGAATGGCATTGGCAGCTAAGCTCAGAAAAAACCAACATCGAGTATTCACTATTCATGGAGATGGGGAATTACAGGAAGGATCCATATGGGAAGCAGCCATGTCGGCATCGCACCACAAACTCAATAACCTAGTTTCCATAGTCGATAGAAATAAATTGCAAATAGACGGGGAAACCAGCAAAGTAATGGAGCTGGAGCCACTTGCCGATAAATGGAAAGCTTTTGGCTGGAACGTGAAAGAATGCAATGGAAACAACATGGAATCAATTATCGATACCTTTGAGCAAATTCGAACGAACCGGACAGCTCCAACGGTAATTTTGGCACACACAAAAATGGGAGCCGGCGTTCCGGAAATTGAGAACAATTACAAATGGCACGGTAAGCCACCTACAAAAGAACAGGCACCACTATTTATAGAACAACTCAAACAGAATAGATAGCACCATGCAGAAAAAAACACCAACTCGTGTTGGATTCGGTAAAGGATTGGCAAAAGCTGCTGAAACAAACGATCGAATAATCGGTTTAGGAGCAGACATTACCGGATCGGTCAATATGAACTTTTTTGCGGAGCAGTTTCCCAATCGGTTTTTCTCCATGGGAATAGCAGAACAAAATATAGCCGGAGTAGCTGCCGGGTTTGCTTTGGAAAACTATATTCCGGTTATGGCCACCTACGGAGTATTTTCGGCCATGCGCACAATCGACCAAATTCGTATTTCAATTTGCTACAATAACTTACATGTAATAATTGGCGGAGCACACGCCGGAATTTCTGTAGGCCCCGACGGAGCTACGCATCAGGCGTTGGAAGATATTGCCATAATGCGAAGTCTCCCCAACATGACAGTAATATCGCCATGCGATGCCACTCAAACATTTAAAGCTGTAAACCAAGCTATAACAGAATTATCGGGTCCGGTGTACATCCGATTCGGGCGCGAAGCAGTTCCCGACTTCACACCAAAAGAAGCACCATTCCGTATTGGAAAAGGGGAACTACTAAAAGAGGGCAATGATCTAACAATTATAGCAACAGGCCATTTGGTTTGGGAAGCATTACAGGCAGCTGAAGCCCTGTGATATGTTTTTTAAGCAATTTGGCAAACAGCACGTTTGAGGCATGCCCGGGTTTGGAGGCAATGATATGACCTTTTATGGGCTTTCCGGCGAGGGCCAGGTCACCA
>JAWOEM010000026.1:0-11590 GCA_046482785.1 Salinivirgaceae bacterium | reverse complement strand
CAATGCTCAAATGACGTAAAAGTCGCCGTTATTTTCCGAGTTTTGCACAGCAGTAAAAGTAAGCATAGCCATAGCTACGTGAATCTTTTTAATGCAAAGCAAAACCGTAAAAGAACAAGACTTGGTGCGTTATTTGGGTGATGACAGGACACTACCCTAATGCCGCCTCTAACGAGGCTTAATTAATTTCCGAAAGCGCCGTCAGGTGCGGAATTATGGTAGCAAAGACACAATGAAAAACAATTTGAGCACCGTTAGGTGCGACATTACTATTCAGTCTATAGGAATTGATATCAGCGATTTCCCCCACTGTCGTAAGTGTCCTCACGTGTGGATTCTATGCTCGCCGCACCCTCACTAACGCTCCTAAAGGAGCGGACTCCCACCACGCAGTTCGTAAGGTGCAGTTATGCATCCCAAGCAGAAAACCGAAAAAGCTCCCCAATTCCATTTGCAACACAACCTAAAATAGTGTAGATTTACGCCACGTTCTTTGGAAGATGTATGACTACGTGCCGTCTCCGGCGTAGCCAACGCCGCGGCATTAGGCGGAGATCTGGGGCAGGGCTTTACTCAAGGTTTAATAGCCGGTGCTATTACCGGAGGCTTGCTGGGAGGTATCGGAGGTTATGTGAAGGCTCAAAAAATGGGCGTTAACCCCTGAAATGGAACTGCCAGCACCGCAACCAAACCAATTTCCGCGGAAGCTGCATTAGCCAGAATAGAGCAGGAAATTGCCCGGAGCAATTCTCTGGGTACGCCGGGAATGAGTGATCCGCCGATAGTAAATTCGGAAGATATAATTTTGCCCGTAGTTCCAGTTACTCCAAAACCAAATTGGCAGCTTGTGAATGCTGGTTTTGCTAGTGTGAATTTTGCCGCAGGAGAATTGATGCGTCATGGTTTTGAACTTTTTGATTATACGATCAATGAAAATGGGAATGTTGATTTAATGTCTGTTTTTGACATAAAAAATCCTGATATTCCGACTTATCTCCAGTTTGAGCAGGCTTCTTCTGTTTTTGGGCCTGATAATATAATGGGACAAGATGTATTCAAATTGGATGTTGCCGGTTCCGCATTTCCTGCAAATGAGAATATGCTTGATAATTTAGCATATCATCAGAAAGATAAACTCTTCTTTACCATGGGGTATTTAGACGAAGGGGCTAAAATTGATTATAAATGGATGTATACTTTTAAGCCACCGGACGCAAATCGATGGTCAGTTTTTATTTCTTATTAAACTAAAAGAATAATCTTAAATTACTATGCTACGATCAATATATTTATTATGCCTGTGTACCTTATTTCTCAATGCTATTGCTCAAAAAGAAAGTCAGGTGAAACAAAATAAACTACTGGATAATTACAACAGTATTTTTAAAGCCGATAGTTGTGTTTTTATGTATCAGGATTCTGTTTTTGAGAGTTTTCATGCATTGGTAACATTTTGTCAAAGAAACAACATGGATTTTGATGTAGGTTATTATTCTGGCGATAATCCCTTTTATATTGAAATAAGACAAGGCGATGATACCGTTTATGAATACGGATTTCATATTAATGGTTATTGTCGTGAGCGAACAATGAAATATCGCGACGGAAAAGATATATACAGTCAAACTTTTCATGAAAATGGAGTATTGAAAACAGTATTTATAAAAGATAGAGAAAACTATTTTGTGAAGGGTTTCTATTTTGATGGAACAGTGGCATCTTTTGGATCTGGCGATATTTTTCAGAGGTTTGGTAATTGGTTATTTTTTCACCCAAATGGGCAGGAGAGATTTGACCTAATGTTTAGTGATACAGTTGGGAATGTTCCCGTTGGTATATGGAAAAGCTATAACGAAAATGGTGAGCTTGAGGAAATTTGGGATTTTTCTCAAGGACCTGGGGCATTTTCCAAGTCAAATACAAAAATGGCAGATATTGTGAAAGATTGTGACCGCGACACTTCCCGTTTTAAAGGACTATATCATGTGTTTTATTACCATCTGCCATGGAAGAGTAATTTTCAATTTCATTCCGGGCAAGACTCATTTTTTCAATTTTCTATAGATAAAACGAAATATGATCAGTACGACACTATAATTATTACAGTAAATTTTATTAAAACTGCAAAAATGAGGGTCGCATTTGAGTTAGAAGGTTTTGCTTTTGGTTGGCAAAACATTGCTGTTAAGAATCCCTTTTTTGGAACAACAAAAATGAAATTTAGGCGTGCACCTGAAACCAATACGTATCGGTTTGCACTTTCAGAAATCAATGAACCGATAAATCAGTTTTTAAAATTTCGACTTAAAGTTAAGGTTAGGTATTGGGGGCACAATAATAATGCATATTATGGTTACTCACAAGAATTTATAATAGAACGATGAAACGTGATTTGTGGAATTGAAACCATCCTAAACGGGGAATTTTGTAGCGCAGGATCTTCTGGACTGCTGCCGTACGTGGTTTTGTATGTGGTTGAAAAAAACAACGGCAAGGTTCATAACAGAGCCTTGCCGTTGTTTTTGTGGGTGTACGAGCTGGTGCACCCTCACTAATCGACCAGCTGGCCGAAACTGCTCCCACACACCCTCACTAACGCTTCTAAAGAAGCGGACTCCCACCACGCAGTTCGTAAGGTGCAGTTATGGATCCCAAGCAGAAAACCGAAAAAGTTCCCCAATTCTATTTGCAACACAACCTAAAATAGTGTAGATTTACGCCACGTTCTTTGAAAGATGTAAGTGGAGTAAACCCGTGGACTGGAACTGCCAGCACGGCTGCCAAACCTAATTCGGCAAGTGATGTGGCGGCTCTGCTAAAAAAGGAATTGGCCCGGACCAATTCTCTGGGTACGCCGGGAATGAGTTATGGCGGTGGAGATGAGTCTCCAATATACATAGATATTCTTTTCCCGGAAGTTACTATTACTGCAACAAAAGTTACGAGTACTGCATCAAATAGTTGGTTTAATACTCTTCTTTATTGGGCGCGTCCGATACCTGTTTTGGGTGCCTCATTATCATCAGGCGCAAATCTCGAGCAAGGTAATTATGTGGCAGCAGGAAGGGATTTTGCCTATGCCTTGGCAGAATTGGCCACATTGGGGTATGCAAGCAATTATACCGTTCCTACGAGAATGGCCGCTAAGGGGAGTAAGTCCTTTGTTCAGTTTAGTTCAAAGACAGGAATAAGTAAAGGAGGACAAAAGGTTTTCAGTCATCAGGCACGTTTTTCAAAACCTAATTTAAATGCACGCCTAGATCGAGGATTTAGAGCCCCATTTAAAAATACCACCTCACCTTATTTAGGTAAACCATACAATGGCTTCAATACACATATTAATATTCAAAAGCCAGGATCATTTAATTATCATTTTCCTTTAAATCCTTTAAAATGGAAATATTACAACATTCCTTAAAAAAAGCAGACATACAGGCTCTTACTTCTTTCCAAAAGAATGTATGGGATATTTTGAGTTCTCTATTTAAGAGCTTACTAGTTGATAAATTATCCAATAGTAGCACTATTGAAAAGGGGTTAGGTATAGATGTTTTTTTGAGATTGAAAACGAGTGATTTTGTTCTTTATATATCATTTACCGAAGACCGGCTTTATATTAATTCAAAGTACTTTGACCTTTACATATATCCTGAAACACAATTAGAAAAAGTAGAGCTTATATTACGACAGCTATTACAAGGAAAGTATATTGTCAAACTAGGGTATGGAAGCAAAGAAAAACTTGTTCTTAAAGAACTAATTTTTGACAATAACGAGTTGGAAGAGTTTAATGAAAAAAATAAAATCGGGTTTTTTACTAGAAAAATTAAAAATGAAAAGAGGGTCGATGGGGTTAAGTTGATAAGTGGTTAGCGAGTTGCCGCTAAGTCGAGTAGTAGAATTGTTAATACATCTGTAAAGCAATTACAGGCTAAGTTTAAGCATGCGGGAGATTTTGGGGTTAAAAGCAACTGGAATAAGGCTGCTGCAGGTAGATTTAATTCAGCAATTAATCAGCATATCAATTCTTCTGGAGTAAAAGTAATTAATGGAACATATCATGGAAAGCCTGCACTACATTATCTTAATCCTAATACAGGGTTAAATGTAATTACAAAACCTAATGGGCAATTCTGGAGTGGTTGGGAATTAAGTTCGGGTCAATTGCAAATTGTTATACAATATGGAGGATTATAAAATGAAATCATCACAAAATAAAGACGGTATTTTATTACAGTTAAATAATGAAGAAGCAATTGTTTTGCTTAACTGGTTGTTTAGATTTAATGAAGCTGAAAATGAAGAATTATTTGAAGACCAAGCAGAGCAAAGAGTTTTATGGGATATTGAAACGATATTCGAACAAACTACTTCTGAAATATTTGATGAAGATTATGCTAAAATATTGTCTCAAGCAAGGGCTAAAATAAGAGATAAAGAATAATAACATTAAAGCTTCTGAGAAATCAGGGGCTTTTTATTTTATTAGCCCAGCCTTCTTAAGCAGTTCAATAATTTGTTCTTTGGTAATGTTTTCGAGTTGGCTTTTATCGTAGATGTACACGAGATAAACCTCGTTATCTTCGGTTACAAGGTAAGTGATAACCCTTGCACCACCGGATTTGCCTTTTCCTTTAGAGCTAATGGACATGCGTATTTTATGAATGCAATGACCAAGATTAATACCGGAATTCGGTTGTTCTTTCAGAATTTTTGTAAGTTCCTGTAAATCGGCTTTCAAAGAAGGATGTTTTTTGGCAAGTTTTTTGAAAAACTTTTTAAAGTCGGGTGTTGGATATACTCTATAACTCATTTAAAAAATCTTCAGCCGATTGTTTTTCTATTTTACCTTCCTGCATTAACTTTACTTGGTTAAGACTGCCTTGTAGTTCGTTCAATGCATTTTTATCTACTTCTGACACTTCCACGTAATCCAGTGTTTTTATCAACTCTAAAAAAGTGCTGAACTTATTGTCGCTGATATTTAAGGTTAGTTGCTTCATAGTATACGGTTTTTTGGGCGTAGTGTACTCATTTGGCTTAAAATGTGCATAATTGTATAACTAATAATTCGAAAAGTAGCCATAGCGCAAATCTAATAATTTCAACGTAAAACAGTTGTATTTGTTGCAAAATTGGAATTGGTTGTTGCTTAACCCAAATTCTCCACGCACGTCGTTCTCTGCCTGCTGCATTGTAAGTCACGGTGCAAATTTTGGATTTATTGCTTATAAGAAACTAACAATTTCGAATGCTAGGTAACTAAAGATTCTCACTTGATAGCAACCTGTTTTCGAGTTCGCCGATAATTCTTTTGGTGATACTATTTAATGATACATCGCGGCGATTTTCCATTTTTGCATAAATGAGGTCGGTCTAAAAAGGTCTTCAAATTAATAAATGCTGAAAATCAGTTTTGCCCCTAACTCTAAAGGGTGACTGATTTTCAGTTACTTACTTCCTTTAGAGTATGGGTGTAAAAGTAGCTGAAAACCATATAAAACCCTTTTTAGACCAAACTCATTAATTACTCAGTTCTGCCTACACCTTATTGCATAATCGTGTCATTTGCTTTGAGCCATTCTTTTGCAGCTTCTTGTGTGGAGAAAATTTTTACTGCAAAACCAATTCTCTCGTAAATGCTATTTTGAAATAAAACAGGAATTACTGTATCCTTAGGATTATCCACAAGTACGGCTTCAATTTTACCTTTTAATAAGTTGGCGTTTGCATTTAAGAAATCCCAAATAGGATCTATATTGTCAATGCTAAAATTAAAGCTTCCTTCTCTGTAATCTGATAGGAGTCCATATTCGTGCTTTAAAAATTCTGTCATTTTTATAATCTCCATCCAAGCTTGCCCTAACTGCTTTCGCTCAATTAGCCCGTAGTGTTTATGATTTATTAATCTGTTTTTATGGTCGATTGTAATGCTATAGTTTGATTTCATACAATTGTTATAGAATGATCATTTTTTTCTGTAGCGAGATGTTTCTTCCCGATACTCTTATTAAGTACATTCCCGGTTTAAGTTGTGTTTCTATATCGTTTTGTGTAATGATTATCTTGTTCGATGTTTTGTTCGTTTTTAACTCCGATGTGTGTAGTTGCCCCCCGGTTTCGTTGAAAATGGTTATGGTTAATTGTTGGTTTGCGACATTACTAATCTCAATAACTGCATTATCGGCTGAAGCCGGATTTGGGAAGATGGTTAAAGCAGGTTTGGCCATTTCGTTTTCAAAGTACACCTCTTCCAGTGGGAACGATACTTTTGTGCCATCAAAATCGGTTTGCGTAAGCCGATAATACGATGTGCCCGTGTAGGGGTTGGCATCCAGTGTGGAATAGGTTAATGGCGTGGCGCTGTTGCCGGCTCCTTCCATTTGGGTTACAAAATCGAATGTGATTCCATCCAGTGTTTTTTCGATGGTGAAATAATCATTGTTTAATTCTGCCAATGTTGTCCATTCTAATTTAATTTGATTGTTGTAAGGTTTGGCCGAAAAGCTTAATAATTCTATGGGTAGCGGGTTACTGCCCAGCTTGCTTGCAGGAGCATGTGGGCTATAGCTTGTAAAGCCGGTGCCGGTAATGTAACATGCATTTGCGCCATCGTCGAAAGCCGTTTCGCCCATATTTACCCATTGAGCACCATTCCAGTGTGCATAAACCAAATCGCTAAGATCGCTAATGCCGCTGCGCACCATGTTTTTAAAATACATAGTTACATCGGGTGTTGCCGTACCGGCTGTTCTGCTCAAGTCCCAATGTTCTACTGCGCTAATGTACTCTATTCCGCTTTCGCAATTTGTACACGGACGGGTAGTATGTTCGTTGGCTTCAAAAAAGTATTCGGCACGAAATGCATCTGAAGTATTCGTAGGTGCGGTAATTGCAATTGGAGCCCATACCGGCCCGTCGCCTGTTGGAAAGGTAAAGGCCGTATTTCCAATTTTTGCAATTAGGCCGTCAATAAATGAGTTGGCGTTACCTTCAGTGGCACCTCCGCCATGCTGAATGGTCAATAAGTTTGCCGCATCAGTAAACACAATACCGTCGGTTAACGTTAGGTTGCCTGCAATTTCTATGCTTTTCCCAAGCGTTAGATTTTCAGCACTCTTATTTATTATGATGTCGTTAAAAACAACTTGTGCTGCACTACCTGAAATTTGCTGTGCATTGGTGCCGGTAAACGATATGGTTCCGCCGTTGTGAGTAAGCAATCCGTTGATGATGAAATCTCCATTAATGTTCATGTTGCCGGAGTGCCCAATAAGTTGCTTGTTTTCATAAACCTGTATGTTTTCGAAGTTCGTGGTTGCTGTGCCCGATACGGTACAGTTATCCCCACGGAATATTACTGTGCCTCCGCTACCCCCGAAATTCCCATTGTTTATCCAGTTGCCCGTAACCGTTAGGTTTGTGCCGGCAGCAATAGTCAGCGCTGCTCCGTTTTCAATGGTAATGTTTTTAACACGTGCTCCTGCTCCCGATATTTGTGGGTTATGGGCAGCTGTGGCTGATATGGTTACATCGAATGCTGTTTCGCTGAGGTTGGGGATTGTACCACACGACCAGTTATCGCTATCGAACCAGTTACTGCTGACTGTTCCAAGCCATGTTCCAATAGAATTAATGGTAATGTAATTGGTTTCGGTGCGGGTGTCCTGTACCATTTGTTCATGCACTGTAAGTGAAACCGTGTATTGACCGGCATTGTCGTATACCACATCGTGTGGACCAATGCCTGTTGCTGTTTGTGGTGTGGCACCTACACCAAAATCCCATTCCCAGCTATCTATATCTCCCGTCGAAAGGTTTGTAAAACGCACAGTGCTGCCTTCGCAGCTTTCTGTTTGGTCTGCTGTAAAGTTTGCTGCCAAACTGCACCCGTGAAGGGTAATTTGCAATTCCTGTTGATTGCCGTCACACCCAAACTGACTGGTTTCTACCACCCGAATAAATCCGCTGGTTTCGCCAAAGTTTACAGTAATTTCATTATTATCCGGGCCGTTTTCACCATTTGTAATAGTGGCTTCGGCAGGTACAGTCCATGCATAACTCGACCCTGCTGTTAGAGGCACACTATAAGTAATGCCACTGCCATTACACGCCACATCCTGAGCGCCCGAAATCACTCCCGTGCTCGGTGTTGGGCGGATGATTACCTCGCGATCGGTATCTTTAGGACCTCCGCACAGCCCGGTTGCCCTGGCTGTAATTGTAGCAGTGCCCGAAAAATCGGCTGCCCAATCTATTTCTCCCGTATTGGTGTTAATTGTCACAAAAGCTTCAACCGGCGAGGCAGAATATAGAATGTCGTCAGCATTTGCTGCAATTGCTGTGTAGATTTCGTTTGGTGCATCCTGGCATAGTTCTACGGCGCCTTGCGTAAAGGTTGGTGCATCTATTTCCGGGTTTACGGTAACTTCAATGGTAGTAGTTTGCTGCCCACCACAATCTCCAACTTCTCCGGCGGTGGCCGATATGAAGGATGCTCCATTAAATCCCGCATTCCAAGCCATTGCACCTGTGGAGGCATCAATTGCTCCGGCTTCCGGCGGTGATACAGAATATGCAATAACGGTTGTATTGACTGATGATGCTGTGTATGTTTCTGTTGCGCCTTCGCATACTACAATTACCGGATCGGTAAATGCCGGAGCATCGATATTTGCGTCTACCGTAACTGCAAAGGTTTCGCTGGTGGGGCCATTGTAGCCTTCAGCTGTTGCAATTACATTAAATGCACCTGTAAAGCCGGCCGCAAGATCGAGCAATCCGGTTGTTTCGTCTATTGTTCCCGCGCCTCCAATACTTAATGAGTACGCAATAGATTCTGAATTGGCTGCCGTGGCGGTGTACTGAATATTGGTGCTACCCTGACATAAATTGGCTTCGCCTTCTGTAAATATCGGATCTTCAACCGATGGAGGTTCGCTCAACAGTTGGTCAACAATTTCTGATTGAATAAACCCACTATGTGTACCACCTTTGAAACGATGTGCAGTTTCTGCTGAAATAATATTAAACGTAGTTGATAATTCATTGGCAACACCAATTGCATCAGCATCAAAAACCAATTGATACAACCCGGCACTGGCTATAGTTAAATTTGAAAATGCAGCCATGCCATTCTCGTCAGTTGCAAGACTGGCTGTTCCTCCAAGCGGCTCGCCACCGATTTCGGTTACAGTAACATCCACACCCGAAATAGGGTTGTTGTACACATCGTACAAAGCAGCTGTAGGAGGCCCGGCAATGGCGGCTCCGGTTTCGCTGTCGCCAGGTTGAATATCTACTGAAAGATGATCGGGTGCGGCCGGAGAAATGGTAAAATTCCCTGTGCTAATGCTGTTAATGCCGGGATAATCAACCTCAAAAATCAGTTGGTAATTTTCTGCTGCTGTATTAATAATAAGCTGATCGAAAACCGCTTCTCCTGAAGCATCGGTCAATGCCGTGTGGTGTGCCGGATCTGATGAAAGTGTATTCTGATTTACAATAACAGTAACTTCTACACCTTCGGGGCCGGGTTGGCTCAATGAATTGGTGATTTGCACACTGGGGAATCCGCCAATAATTTCACCGGCAACACTATTCTGCGGTTGCTGGGTAATATTGATAGCCAATGTTTGTGTGGTTACTTCAAATTCTTGCGAAACGACAAATACAGTGGGGTACCCAATAACTTGGAAGCGTAGCTGGTATGTTCCTGTTTGGGGTATGCTGATATCGTTAAACAGCACTTCGCCGTTGCTATTCGTTTCTAGTGTAATAGTGCCGGCAAGGGCTGGTGTGCCACCCACAATACTTGCTGTAACTGCGGTTGATTGTACCGGCCTACCGTTTGAATCTAAAACCTGTAAAAATGGAGGGCCTTGTACGGGCAGGTTTGTAACCGATTGTTGCGGTTGCGTAATAAATGCAATGCTTACCGGTGTTTGTTTGAGCAACACATCGGGTTCTTCTTGTGTGCTGAACCCGCTGTGGCTGCCGCCTGTAAAACGATCGGCGATATTGCCCGGCAATATTTGGAATGTGGTTGACTGTACATCGGGAACTCCGGCTGCATCTGCGTTAAAATTTAGTGTGTATTCTCCGGCAGTATTGATAACTAGGTTTGTAAAACTTGCTATACCATCGGCATTGGTTGCAATGGTTGTTGTTCCATTGTCGATTGGGTAACCTCCAACTTCGGTTACAAATATATCTACACCGTCAATGGCATTGTTGTAGTCGTCGTATAGTGCAACGGTTGGCGGTCCTTCAATGGCCGATTCGGCTAATCCGTCGGACGGTTGGGTAATTATAGTCAGGCTACTTGCCGGAGCCGGAATAATACTGAATGGAGCTGATGTTTCGTTGCTAACTCCGGTATAATCGATATCGTAAATAATCTCATAATTGTCGGCTGCTGTTTCGAGTATTAAATTGTCAAAGATGGCCAATCCCGAAGCATTGGTTGTAACAGTTGTGGTTGAAGTAGCGGCGAATTCATGCTGATTTATAGTAGCAGTTACGTCCACGCCTTCAAAGCCTTGTCCAAACTCATTTTGGAGTTTAATTGTTGGAAATCCCTGAACAGGCTCACCTGCTATTGTTTGTGCAGGATTGGTTGTGGCGGATACGCTTAGCATTTGGTTTACCACATTGAAGGGTTGCGAAATTACGGTGCTTACATCCAGATATCCTGTTGCACTGAAAGATAGCTTGTAGGTTCCCAAGTCATCAATTATTAAATTGTTGAATATTGCTTCTCCATTATCGTTTGTAGTTACCTGAGTTGTACTGCTGCCGTTGAAAAAACCATCGACAGATACGGTGATGTTAATGTCGGCTATCGGGTTATCGACTTCGTCGTACAATACAACTGTTGGTGAACCGGATACTGTGCTGCCGGCTATCGATTCTTGTGGCTGTGCTGTTATTTCTAATCGGGTAGGGGTTTGCCCTAAAAGTTTATCGGTGGTGCCGGTATTGGCAAAGCCACTGTGTGTGTTTCCTTTGTAGCGGTACGATATGGTTCCTGAAATAATATTAAATGGTGCTGATATTAAATCCGGAACACCGATAGAGCTGAATGTGAGGCTGTATGCTCCGGTGCTGTTTAAAACCAGGTCGTTAAATACTGCCAGACCATCGCTATTGGAAACAGCTGTAAGTGTTCCGGCATCGAACACACCTCCTCCGGTCAGACTTATTTCAACGGTTATGCCACTGATGTTGTTGCCAAATTCATCTTCAACTCGCACAGTGGGAGGCCCAAGAATGCTTGCGCCGGCTTCGGTGTCATCGGGTTGAGTAATAAGGGTAAGATGATCGGGCGCTGAATTAACCACATCGAATGTACCGGAGGTAACATTTAAAACGCCTGTATAATCTGCATCGAAGATCAATTGATATCCCGATGCGACCTCATCAATTGTTAATTGGTCAAATATTGCAAATCCCGCCGCATCGGTTGTAGCAGTTTGCGTACCGACTGTTGAAGAAAAACTATACTGATTAAGCATAACGGTAACATCCACTCCGGCAAAACCCTGTCCCAGACTATTAGCAATTTGTACAGTGGGCGGACCTTCGACCA
>JAWOEM010000164.1:0-12244 GCA_046482785.1 Salinivirgaceae bacterium | reverse complement strand
GCCAGACCAAGCAAAATCGATTTAATTTCCAGGTTCATAACAAACTCCTTGTCCCGCGCTTCAAAAAAATGAAGAAAAAACCCAACGGCACCGTCCGGGTACGCCGGCCAGCTCCGCTGCTCCTCGGTACTGATTATGGGTACGTAAACGCCATCGATCTTGCAAAACACTATTGGTTTGCTCGTAATATGCGTGAAATGCATCGGGCACGTCACCTGTACCGACACCAAACACAGGGTTTTGTAGAAAAATATTCCATCCTGCGTTCAAATAGTATAACCGTTGAATAATGGAATTCCCACTAGGGTTAGCTCCCTCCTTGTAACGTTCGAGTTCCCAGAATACTCGATATAGGCTGGCGTAAATACTGAACTTATTCAGAAAAATGTGATTCGATATACCATTTTCAATGGCATTAATATCTTCCTTCGTTAGTTGGGATAGTCCAACAGAATCTTTCTTTAATCCCTTGGAAGCCATATAACGAATTAATGTCTGCCGCAGTTGATGTCCCAATTTATCCTGTCCATCAAAGGCAAGCTCACTTCTTATATTCCATTCTTTTCTCAATTCGGGAGCAGCTATGTTTACATAAACAAAATTCCCATTCTCCCAGGCCTTCCGGGATGTGTAGTGTTTGTATGGAGTACCATTTATAGTATGAGAAGGCAGCTCGCTTGCATTAACATTCTCCCTGTGTTTAAACCGCCCATAGGAATGGACTAAATACGAGGCACTAATCATAAATAATCCCAACATAACCATTCGAATAAAAAGTCGAAAGGGGAAATGTTTAATATATGAAGTAAAATAGATACTAAAAACAGCGAACCCAAAACCTAGAATCACAAGACCGGTAAGCGAACGTAACAGCACCAGAAAAATCGCCAGCCAAATTGCAACAGGAATACCCCACCACCTGAATTTTGCATCGCCTTCATTTTTAAATACAGCCATATATAAAAACACAAAAATGGTTAGGCATATCATTAACGAAAAACGGATGTGTGAAATAAAGATTGAAATGTTTCGAACCGATGACATTTCGAACAAAGCCCCGGTAAATAATAAATAACTACTCACTATAGTTCCAATAAGCACTGTAATTCCAAACAATTTAAACAGCCCTCTCCATTGTTGTTCGCTTAAAGGTTTGGTGGTGGCAAATACCAATGGTAAACTAAGCAGGGGGATTTTTACGCGCAAATCGCGCATAGCATAATCAAAATTATCGGTATAGAGCAATCCGATAAAATGAAGTAAAATAATGGCCAAAAAGGAAAGTGTAAGCCTATTGGTAAACGCACGTTTTACTTTTTGAAGAATATCGGAATCCAATAAGCAATTGGCAACAAATAACACCTGACCAACAGTCATCAAAAATGGCGATAATGGCAGACCAACCATCATGACCAAAATACTAAAAAGATGAATATTTTCGCGCGATAAATATTTAAACATCAGCAACTCTATAATAAATTACCTCTTATTAACGTTATTTTGCTCTTAAAAAGTATGCCAAAAGGCTACCAAGCCCAACTAAAACAATTATCGACTATCCACTCACTTGTATAGCATCTACGGGACATTTGGCAGCTAATTTTTTTAACTCTGCAAAATCACCAGAGAAAACAAATGCCTTTTGAGTATCCCCCCTAGGAGAATTAACCAGTAGTGCCTTTCCATCATTGGTATCGATCTCAAAAATATCGGGAGCCAATTGACAACAGATTGCGCACCCAATACATCTATTTCGAAATAAAATTACGCGACTCATTTTGCATCCAAAATCCGCAAGAAATTATAAAATATATCTTTTTATTCCGTGCGAATTAACTGCGTTGAGCTCGTCAGGCTATGCCAGACTCGGTTCGATTAATTAAATCCGTGCGGAATTTAGGTTGTATTTGAATTATTGCAAACTCACATTTTCTGCAGGTACAATTTTAAATAATTTATCATTTCGCCGCACAAGGTCTGGAACCGCCATACTCACAGCAGCGCCTTTTTCTGCCCTTTTTACGGATTTAAGATCGACACGGATTTCATCTACGGTTTTTTTAACCAAACCAGTGGTTGGACCCGTCACCAGAACCTTGTCCCCAACTTCTAATGTATTGGCCTCCAAAAGGAACTCGGCAACCCCTAACTTTGAAAAATAGTTGGTTACTTTCCCAACATACATTTTTCGTTCTGTAGCCTGGGAACCGTATACGTGGCTCCATTCCCCCATTTTTTGGCCTAAATAGTAGCCGTTCCAAAAACCTCGATTAAAAACTTTTTTTAATTCAATTGTCCACTGTTTAATTTTTTTCGTCCCGTAGGTTTTATCCTCTATTGCGGTAACTGCTTCATTGTATACTTTAACTACATTGTGTACATATTCCGGAGAACGTGCACGCCCCTCAATTTTAAGGACAGATACCCCTGAGTCGAGAATTTTATTTAAAAATCCAATAGTACAAAGATCTTTTGGCGACATTAGATATTCATTATCCACATCAATTTGGTAATCAGATTCTTTGTCCGTTAATCTATAGCTTCGTCGGCAAGTTTGCATACAAGCACCGCGATTGGCGCTTTTATTAAACTCATGCAGGCTTAGGTAACACTTGCCAGAAATAGCCATACATAAAGCACCATGGACAAACAATTCTATTTGAACCAACCGACCTGAAGGACCAACAATCCGTTGCTCTTCAATTTGCTTAGTAATATGGGCTATCTGGTTTAAGTTAAGTTCACGTGCTAGAACAACAACATCAACAAATTGAGAAAAGAATTTTAGTGATTCTATATTGCTTATATTTAATTGAGTAGATGCATGGATCTCCATTTTTAGTTCAACTGCCTTTATTAAAACAGCCATGTCGGAAACAATTACAGCAGAAACATTAGCTTCCTTTGCTTTTTTCAGTAATCCATCAATAGGTTGAAGGTCGTGGTCGTACATTACGGTATTAACGGTTAGGTACGAACGTGCATTATAATCTTTGCAACGCTGAACAATATCGGGCAAATCTTCTACCGTAAAATTAACGGAAGAGTTGGCACGCATATTCAGGTGACCGACACCAAAATAAATAGCATTGGCTCCGGCCTTTAACGCGCTGGTAAGCGACTCGAAATTACCGGCCGGAGCCATTATTTCGATATCTGACCGACGTATATCTCTATGATACAAAATTTGATTAGTCATGAATATTCCAATAACTCAATATATTTTTAACTATTTGATTTACATCCTGTTTCATCATGCAATTAAAGTGATTTTTCGGACACTTGGCATAACCTATTTTCGAGCATGGTCGGCATTTTAATTGTTCTACTTCTGCAATAAAAGAGGGTGCTCCTCCATCTTTCATGTAGGGATACATTCCAAACCGAGGAACTGTATTCCCCCACATACTAACAATGGGCTTATTCAAGGCTGCTGCAATATGCATCATACCGGTGTCGGGGGTTAATACCACATTTGCTCGGCTAAGCAAATAGGCCGAATCGTCGAAAGTTGTATTGCCACATGTATTCAACGTTTTTACGTTAAGTTTAGATTCGAGTCTTGCTGCGTGCTCAACTTCCTTTGCTCCTCCAAGCAGAACAACAGGCTTGTTTACTTGCTCGATGATATTTACCATCAAATTTTCAGGAATTTGCTTGGTGGCATGATTTGCTCCAAGCACAACCCCCAAATAGTCTTCTTTGAAGCTTTTAAAACTTTCGGGAATCACGCATTGGGGCGAGAAAAAATAATCGAGTCCTTTGCCATCATTCTTCACATCAAAGGGTTTGGTGGTAGCCATGTACCGATCGACAATGTGAACATCCGGTAATTTGTTCCATTTAAAAGTTACGTACAGCCATTTCTGAAAATTTAATTTGTCGAAAGAAAACGAAACCCGCTTTAGCAGGCGCTTCACTCTAAGTGAACGCAAATTTTTATGTAAGTCGATTATATAGTCGAAATCAATATTAGATAAGCTTTGGGCAAGGTTTTTAAAACTACCGTCAAAAATATGTAATTGGTCTATGTATGGGTTATGCTCAAGTAAAGGTTTATATTGGGCTTTCGTTACAAAATGTATTTCACTATGTTCGACCTGTTGTTTTAGGGTGCGAACAACTGGTGTAGTAAGCACTATATCACCAATAGAACTGAACCGGACGATTAAAAATTTAATTTTTTTCATTCTGTAAAGTTAGCAATTATAAATAGTGTACGTAGGAAAACTCCAATAGCTGTGTTATAAAAGAAACGTCGTAAAGCTGCGTTCTAATGGGAACAACTTTACGACGAATACCATCATGAAACATTTTACTGTTGGACAATCTGTCCTTATATTTTCCTTTCATCTAACGTTCAAGCCGTATTAAATAAAAGGAAAACCTATTCACTCATTTCAGTAAGAATTATAATATCGTTGTTTTTTACCTGAATTACGCCGCCGGGGATATCAAACACTTGTTCTTCCCCTCCATTTTTTACGCGTACACGTCCTTTTTCCAGTGTGGAAATAATTGGAGCGTGATTTTTCAATACGGCAAAAGAACCCGATTTCCCGGGAACTTGAACCAAATCCAGTGCTCCTTCGTAAAGCAATTTTTCAGGTGTTAGTATTTTAATATGCATAATTGTTTATATTTTGTTTCTTCTATTTCGCACTCCGGATTTTTATCCAACTCCGCACCACAAAAAGACGAAACATTTGCATAATTTCTTCTTAAAGTTAAGTTGTATAATCAACGAGAATCCAATTCGTTAGTCCTCTTGTTCGGCTAACATTTTCTCACCTTTCTCAATAGCTTCTTCAATTCCACCTACCATCATAAAAGCAGCTTCGGGATATTTGTCTACCTCACCATCTAAAATCATTTTAAATCCTTTGATGGTATCTTCTATTGAAACGAGCACACCCGGTGTTCCAGTAAACTGTTCGGCCACGTGGAAAGGCTGCGATAAGAATCGTTGCACGCGACGCGCTCTGTGTACAATTTGCCGATCTTCTTCTGACAGTTCGTCCATACCCAAAATAGCAATAATATCCTGAAGTTCTTTATAGCGTTGTAGGATTTCTTTAACACGCTGTGCAGTAGTATAATGATCGTCGCCAACAATTTCCGGTGTTAGAATACGCGATGTTGAATCTAATGGATCAACAGCCGGGTAAATTCCAAGCTCAGAAATTTTTCGGCTCAAAACGGTTGTAGCATCGAGGTGAGCAAACGTTGTAGCCGGTGCAGGATCAGTAAGGTCATCGGCAGGCACATATACGGCTTGAACAGAGGTAATTGAACCATTTTTTGTAGATGTAATGCGCTCCTGCAATTCTCCCATTTCTGTTGCAAGTGTGGGTTGGTATCCTACAGCCGACGGCATGCGTCCAAGCAATGCAGAAACCTCTGACCCGGCCTGTGTAAAACGGAACACATTATCCATAAAAAAGAGGATATCTTTTCCTTTTCCCTCACCTTCGCCATCGCGGAAATATTCGGCTAGAGCCAATCCCGACAAGGCTACGCGAGCACGCGCGCCCGGTGGTTCATTCATTTGACCGAATGTAAGTGCTAATTTGGATTTTTTAAGTGCTTCCGGATCTACTTTTGATAAATCCCATCCACCATTCTCCATATCTTCCATAAATTCTTTTCCATAATCAATTACACCGGCTTCGAGCATTTCGCGTAACAAGTCGTTTCCTTCGCGGGTACGTTCCCCCACTCCTGAAAATACAGACAATCCGGAATAAGCTTTCGCAATATTATTGATGAGTTCAAGAATTACAACCGTTTTACCAACACCAGCACCTCCGAAAAGACCGATTTTTCCTCCTTTGGCGTATGGTTCAATAAGGTCGATTACTTTGATTCCTGTAAAAAGAATTTCTGTTTCGGTAGTTAGTTCTTTAAACTCCGGTGTTTCCCGGTGAATTGGATAACCGCCTTCTTTGCTTAACTTAGTAATACCGTCGACAGCATCGCCTGTAACATTAAACAAGCGCCCCCTGACTGAATCACCTATGGGCATCAAAATTGGCGAACCTGTTGCGATTACTTCCAGACCCCTTTGCAAGCCATCTGTAGAATCCATAGCAATGGTTCGAACAATATTTTCGCCTATGTGCTGTTGTACTTCAAGCACCAAATTATTTTCACCCTCTCGTTCAATTTCGAGCGATTCATAAATTTCCGGCAAGTCAACGTTTTCCTGTTCAAACACAACATCGACAACGGCGCCGATAATTTGTACAATTTTTCCAATATTTTGAGCCATGAATATAAGTTTTTCAGTTTCTAACTATTAAAAATTTAAAGATAAAAATTAATTTACAATCTAACTTTTCCGATGAATTAATTTTTCTGATACTTGATATAAAGCATGTTTCTGTGCTTCATCGATCTGAACATCTTTGAGCGACGCAAACGCTTTATCGTAGTGTTTCAACATTGCATCTTCTGCTAGTTCTTTTATTTTAAGTCCTTTATAAATTTGCAATACTTGAGCAATTTTCTCGTTCTCGTCTATGTTTTTATTATTCATTAGTGATGTGAGCTCATCGCGATAAGCGCCCTGGGTAAGCTCCAATGCTTTCAACAGCAAATAGGTTTTTTTATTGGCTACAATATCTCCGCCAATTTTCTTTCCAAAGGTATTTTTGTTTCCGAAAGCGTCTAAAATATCATCTTGAAGCTGAAAGGCTAGTCCGAGGTGCTCGCCGAAACAGTAGATTTTCTTAGCGTCTTCTTTACTTGCTCCCCCAATAATTGCCCCAATTTCGAGTGCTCCCGCAAGTAAAACCGAGGTTTTTAGCTTAATCATTTCCATGTAGTCCGAAATATTCACCTCGTCATCGTTTTCAAAGTCAAGATCGAGCTGTTGGCCTTCGCACACTTGTGCGGCAATACGATTAAAAATGGATAAACCTGAAGACAAATAATTGGCATCAAGCTTATTGAGTGCATCATATGATTTTAAAATCATGAGATCGCCACTCAAAATGGCAACATCGGTATTCCATTTACGATATACGGTGGGCTGATTTCGGCGTAAATCGGCTTTATCCATGATATCATCGTGCAACAAGGTTGAATTATGGAAAATTTCTATGGCCAAAGCAGCTGGCATTGCTTTTTCCGTATTACCGCCAAAAGCCTCAACTGCCATAAGAAGCAGCACAGGACGCAAGCGTTTACCACCCATTTGCAATGTATAATGTACCGGATCATACAAATTTTTTGGATGAGAGCCTACTTGGTAGGCGTTAAGCTCTTTATTAAACGCCAACTGAAGATCTTCAAATGTATTCATCGGTTTTCGTTGTATTCGTATAGTCCTTTTTCAATTATCTTTGCAAGTCCATCTTTTAGAGACATCAGGTCGCGCCCCAAAATACTTTTCATTTCGGTATTATCTGGTCTGCGCCGTTTCATATCGCCTTCTTCTAATGGAGGTAAATATTTCAGTTTCGATTTACTTTTCGTGAGTTCAATCACCACCTTGGCAAGCTCGTTTATCGTAATTTCGCGGCTTCCACCGATATTTATAACATCATTTACTACCTTTTCTTCATAAAGCGCTTTTATGGTAGTATCAACATTATCGTCGATATAGCAAAAGGTTCTGGTTTGTTCGCCATCGCCATAAATGGTAATATCCTCATTTTTTAAAGCGTTAACTAAGAATTTACTAATTACAAAGTCGATAGATTGCTTGGGGCCGTATGTATTAAAAAAGCGGAATATGGTGTAACTTAGACCATACTCTTTACAATAACTTCGTAGAAAGGCCTCTCCCACATTTTTGACAATTGCATATGGCAATCGGGAATTTAATGGTGTGGTATAAACGTTTTGGGGAATTTCTACGGGTTCGCCGTAAATTTCTGACGATGACGAGAAAAACACGCGTTTTACCCCTGTATTTTTACTTAACCCTAGAATATTCTTTATTCCTTCTATATCGCGAAGCACCTTTACAGGATATTCTTGCGTACGTTTAACTCCGACAACGGCAGCGTAATGAAAAACATAGTCGAATTGAAAGCCGAGCATTATTTCCGAAATATCGCGATATTCGTTTACATCGCACTTAATAAATTTGTAGTTATCGGTTGGCTTTGGTAATTTACCCAGTTCGCCTGTACTTAAATCATCGACAATAACTACAAAGTTATCACTATCGCTTATAAGCCTCTTGGCCAATGCGCTACCCACAAAACCGGCACCTCCTGTTACTAAAATCTTTTTCATTTAATCTTTTTTAATCCGTGGCACAATTGCATACTTCAAAAGGCAACCCGGATGCATATTCAAAATAATAAGCTATTGATCTTCGAATGTAAACAATTCGCCTATCAAAACCAACAGCAATTATTCGGTATTTTCATTTGTATCTTTCTCTTTTATCTTTAATTCCGACAAATCGAGATCCTCTTCTTCGTCGAAAATGTGAATTAGGGGTTCTCTAAATGCGCGGGTAGTAATCATTTTTTCGAGTGTTAATAAAAGGCTGGGCAGTAGCGCAAGGTTGGCAATCATTGCAAACAAAAGTGTTATTGAAACTAATATTCCCAATGCTTGTGTTCCGCCAAATTCTGAAGCCGAGAAAATTGAGAATCCAAAAAATAAAATAACACTAGTATACATCATGCTGACGCCTGTTTCGCGAATAGCCGCTTTTACAGCTTTAGAAATATTCCAGTTATATAAGGTCAGCTCTTGACGGTATTTGGCCAAAAAGTGAATTGTATCGTCAACCGAAATTCCAAATGCAATACTAAATATAAGGATGGTTGATACCTTTATGGGTATTCCAAAAAAGCCCATTAATGCGGCTGTCATCAGTAAAGGTATAAAGTTGGGGATGAGGGAAATTACGACCATTTTCCATGAATAAAACATAAAAGACATGAAGATGGCGATTAAGATGATTGCAATGGCTAAAGAAATGAATAGATTGCGTATTAAGTAACGCGTTCCTTTGGAATAAATAACACTGGCTCCGGTAATAATTACATCGTAGGTATCGGGAGAAAATATGCTATCAACTTCTTTACGCACATTCTTTTTGAGTTTTTCCATTTTCTCTGTACCCACATCTTTTACATTCATTGTAATACGGGTAATTTGGTAAGCAGTATCGATAAACATATTAATCATACTGTCGCTTTCACCATCGTCTTGTAAATATTTTGCAATACGAACGCGTTCACGCTCTACAGGCAGTTTATACCTACTTTCGCTGCCCATATAATATGCTTGACGTAAAAACTTGGCAGCATCGGCCACCGACATCGATTTACTAAATTCAGGATAGCTCTGCAAGCGATCCTGAAGTGTGTCGATTCGACGTAAATTTTCTAAATCAAGAACGCCGTTTTTCTCACGGGTATCAATCATGATCTCGAATGGAATAATACCTCCAAACTCCTCTTGAAAAAACTCAACATGCTGAAAAATGGGATCATCATGCGGAATATCATCAATCATGTATCCGGTAGTGTGCATTCGAGAAACGCCAAATACAATAAAAACCAAAGCAAGTCCGGTAGCGATATAAACTTTCGTTCGATGATTTCCGGTAATATGAACCAATGTATCGACAAACCGATGCACAAAACGGTTGTCGAGATGTTTCACATGTTTGCGACGCGGAGGTGGCAAAAAGCTAAATATGATAGGAATGAGTGTAATGGCAAGTAAAAAAACTCCAATAATATTAATTGAGGCCAACACACCAAACTCGACTAAAATATCACTAGAAGTTAAAATAAACGTGGCAAAACCAGAGGCGGTGGTAAGGTTGGTAAGAAAAATGGCATTTCCAACTTTATGAATTACCCGTTGAAGAGCTTTAATTTTATTTCCATGCTTTTTATACTCGGCATGGTACTTATTTAATAAAAAGATACTGTTGGGAACACCAATTACAATAAGCAGTGGCGGAATCATTCCGGTAAGAATGGTAATTTCAAAATTGAAAAGTGCAAGCAATCCAAACGACCAAAGAGCTCCAATAGCCACAACTAAAAGCGAAAAAAACACGACCTTAAAAGACCGAAAAAATAAATATAAAATTAAGGCTGTAACTAGGAATGCTAAAATCATGAACATTCTAAGTTCGCTTTTAATCTTTTTGGAAATTTCGGTTCTTACAAATGGTAAGCCTGAATATTCCAATTTTAATTCATGCTTCTGACCAAACTCATCTGCTCGTGCATGAATTTCATCAACAATATCGAGTCTTTTTTCTGTATTTAGTACCTCTTTTGTAAGCGTTACAGCCAACAAGTATGTTTCACTTGCGTGACTGTAGATCAAATTTTTATAAAACGGGAGCGATTTAAACACGGCTGCAAGACTATCTAGTTCGGGCTGTGTTTTTACCGTATCGGGGAATACAATAAAACTATCGAACTTTTTATCGCGATGGTTAGCGATAAGTCTGGCGGCATTTCCGGCAGACAAGACTTTTTCGACCCCCTCAATTTGTCGAATTTCGTGGGTTAAAAGTTGCCAATCGTTAAATTTTTCGACTTCAAAAAACGTGGAATCTTTAACACCGATAACAAAAACATTGGCTCCTTCGCCAAATATTTGTTTAAAGTACTCATTATCGATATAGGCGGAGTCTGAGGAAGGAAGCATCTGAGCATACTTGTAAGACATGCGTACATCTTTTCCAATCCAAACCATAAAGACCGATAATAAAGTAATTGCAATTAGAAAAGCAATTCTATTCCTCAAAATAATTCTAGCAATACTTACCCACATTGATTTATGATTTCCGTGTTGTAATTAAAAATCTTGTACCATAAAAGAACGGCACACATGTAAATGCATGCCGTTACAGTATAAAGTTATTTTACTTTCCAAGAGCATTAGCGCCACTTACAATTTCAGTAATTTCGTTGGTAATAGCGGCTTGCCTGGCTTTATTGTAGTTAAGTGTAAGCTCTTTAACCAGATCGGTTGCATTATCGGTGGCTTTGTGCATTGCCGTCATACGCGCTCCATGTTCCGAAGCTAACGAATCGAGCAGTGCGCCATGGAAAGATATTTGCAAAATAGTAGGCAGTAAATCTTTTATTATTTCTTCAGCACTTGGCTCAAAAATATAATCTCCGACCGGTTCTTCTTCGCTTTTCTCAAAAGCGACAGGTAAAAACTGATCATTTGAGATCCGTTGAACAGCAGCATTTTTAAATCCGTTGTAAAACAAGTTAACCTGATCGAACTCCTTTTGAATAAAGGCCTCAATTAACGACTTTGCAATAGAGCTACTAGCCTGAAAACTCTTTTCATCGAGTAATTCGTCATGGTTACGCCAAATTTTTAAACCTTCGCGGCGTATGAGCTCACTTCCCTTTTTACCAATAGACAAAAACTCCAGCTTACCAGCTTTCACTAAATGCGGAAATTCTTTTTGTGCAAAAGTAATGGCTTCCTTGGCAATTTGATAGTTGAAAGCTCCGCATAGGCCTTTATTGGAAGTATACAAAACAAGTAGTACACGTTCCGGCTTTCGAATATCGGTAAGCGGACTTTGCACATCATTTTCAACGGCACCTGCTATTTCTCCGGCCAGTTTATGCAACTGATCGGTATAGGGCCTGAGCTGAAGAATAGCATCTTGCGCCTTGCGCAACTTGGCAGCCGACACCATTTTCATGGCAGATGTAACTTGCCGTGTATTTTTTACTGACGCTATTCGTGTGCGTATTTCTTTTAAATTGGCCATAATTTTTGCCTTTTTCTATTATTCCACGTATTTATCAGCTACGGATTTTGAAACTTTGGTTAGCACCACTTTAATATCATCATCAATTTGACCTTTACGAATATTCTCAAGGGTCTCCTTATGCTCCAGATCCAGCTGGCCTATATAGTCTTTGATAAAGTCTTTTACTTTTTCAACAGGAACTTTATTCAATAATCCGGTACTACCGGCATACACAAGTGCCACCTGATGCTCAACTTTGTACGCAGTATGCTCTGGCTGAATTAAAAGTTCCACATTGCGTTTACCCTTATCGAGCACAGCTTGTGTAGCTGCATCGAGGTCTGAACCAAATTTAGAGAAAGCCTCCAACTCGCGATACTGTGCTAAATCAATTTTAAGCGTACCGGCAACTTTCTTCATCGATTTAATTTGTGCATTTCCTCCCACACGCGATACTGATATACCAACATTAATTGCCGGTCGTACACCCGATAGGAAGAGGTCTGACTCGAGGAAAATTTGTCC
>JAWOEM010000288.1:0-8094 GCA_046482785.1 Salinivirgaceae bacterium | reverse complement strand
TCTTTTAGTAAACCATAAGTCACATCTATTCCTGCCTTTTTCATTTTTTCGATGCCTTTTCCTGCAACTTTGGAGTGTGGATCGATGTTGCAAATAACAACTTTAGGAATATTTTTTTCGATAATGAGATCGGCACATGGGGGCGTTTTCCCATGGTGTGAGCATGGTTCTAAATTTACGTATAACGTGGCTTTTTCAAGTAGCGACTTGTCAGAAACGCTTTTTATGGCATTTACTTCGGCATGTGCCTCTCCATATTTTCGATGAAATCCCTCACCAATAATTTTATTTTTGTATGAAATAACCGATCCCACCATTGGGTTTGGGGCAACCCGTCCTAAGCCGTTTTGTGCTATTTGGAAGCATCGGCGCATCATTTGTTTATCGAATTCAGTTGTTTTGAGTACATCCATGTTGCAATTATTTCTCGTTTACACCTTTATGCAATTATTGTTCTTGCACAGTTGTCCGTATTATTTTTAATTTTGCACCAAAAGTCTATTAGCATACCGTAATTTTTTAATTATTATGCTTCTGGATTTTGGGTTATACTGTAAACTTTTTACGCAGTGCATCTAAGAAAACGCACCTTTTTTAATCGTTTGTAGTTGCATCGCAAAGTTAATTTTATTTCTGATGGCATTGGAAGGTATTTTTCTCGATTTTCGAAAAACATTGGCTCCTGCTCACGGGCAAAGTGAGGCCGATGCCATTTTTTTTGTTGTTTTAGAATTCCTTACGGGGATGAACCGGACACAGTTTTTTGTCAATCGGCAACATCAAGTTAGTAGTGACATTACAGACCAATTCTTCAATTTTTTAATGCGATTAAGTCGTAATGAACCGTTGCAATACGTATTGGGAGAAGCTTGGTTTTATGGCCGTAAATTTTTGGTCGATAGCAATGTGTTAATACCACGGCCGGAAACCGAAGAGCTTATCGGACTTGTGAAGCGAGTTTGTCAGCCCGGAGCACGAATTATCGATTTGGGAACTGGCTCCGGATGTATAGCTGTTACCTTGGCATTGGAGTGCGATAATGTTTCTGTTACGGCACTCGATGTGTCTGAAGGAGCTTTGAATATTGCCCGGCAAAATGCCCGAAATTATGAAGCTCAAGTCCTTTTTTCCCAAAAAAACATTCTTTCTCCCTTTGTCACAAAAGAAAAGTTTGATATTATTGTTAGCAATCCGCCGTATGTAACCGAATTGGAGAAATCGCAAATGAAACCCAATGTGCTCGACCATGAACCCGAATTGGCATTGTTTGTTCCCAACGATAATCCATTGCGGTTTTATTCAGGGATATACATGTTGGCGAAGAAAAATTTAAGTCCAAACGGATGGGTGATTGTTGAAACAAATGAAAAGTTTGGGAAAAAAACAGCAGCCCTTTTTTCATTGGAGTTTAAAAATATTGAAATAATTAAAGATATCAATAATAAAGACCGCTTTGTAATGGCACAATCCCAAAGTGGTACTTTTTGAATGACACAGAAAAGTATGGAGCAACAGCACTATCTATCGAAAGCAATGGCATACTGTAGCAAAGCCGAGCATTGTGTGGCCGATGTGCATCAAAAAATGACGCAGTGGGAGGTGCCGGAATCTTTTCGCGATGACATAATTGCGGCGCTTATTGATGAAAACTTTATTGACGAAGAGCGCTATGCAGCCGCTTTTGTAAACGATAAAACAAAATTTAATCGGTGGGGACGGCAAAAAGTCCGGCATGCGCTCCGGCAGAAACAAATTGCCCCAAGTACAATCGACAACGCTTTACGCAATATCGATTTGGATGAATATATACGTATTCTTCACCAAGCAATGGATTCGAAATGTGAGGAGAAAAATAGCGACGATCCACACTTTAAAGGAAAAGTGGTTCGGGCTTTGTTGTCTAAAGGGTTTGAATATGATTTGATAATTGAGTGTTACGATGATCGCAATCGGTAAAGTTGGATTATTGTCAATAATTAAGGACTGAGTTCAGGCTTTAACTCCCATAAACTTGCAATAATAGCACGCTGATTACTATCTTTGTACAAAAAATACTATTTATGATTAATAACGACCAGATAAAAGACATTGAAGAGCGCATGAATGCGCTGAGGAGGCATCTTTGACATCGATCGGAAACGAATTGAAATAGAGGAAGAGGAGGAGAAAACCCAAGCAGAAGATTTTTGGGACGACTCCAAAGCTGCAGAATTGCAACTCAAGAAAATCACCCGACTTAAACAGTGGGTGGTCGGCTACAACGATGCAAAAGCGATGCTTGATGATTTGCTTGTTTTAGTTGAGTTTTACGAATCAGGCGAAGGAAATGATAAAGAAATAGAGGCGCATTTTAATAAGTTGGTCGAAACCATTGAAAACCTCGAATTTAAGAATATGCTACGCAAAGAAGAAGACCAGCTGGGCGCTATTCTTAAAATTAATGCCGGTGCCGGCGGTACCGAGAGTAACGATTGGGTCGAGATGCTTATGCGTATGTACTTGCGGTGGTGCGAAGCAAATAATTATACGGTTAAAGAATTGAGTTTGCTGCCCGGCGACGAAGCCGGAATAAAATCGGTGACGTTGGAGGTGAGCGGCGATTATGCCTACGGATATTTAAAATCCGAATCGGGAGTACATCGATTGGTGCGCTTGTCGCCATTTAACGCCAATCATAAACGACAAACCTCCTTTGCTTCGGTGTTTATTTCTCCAATGATTGACGATAGTATTGAAATCGATATTAATCCGGCCGATATCACTTGGGATACATTTCGCTCCGGTGGTGCAGGAGGCCAAAATGTGAACAAGGTCGAAACAGGCGTACGTTTGCATCATGCGCCTTCAGGAATTGTAATCGAAAACACCGAAAGTCGCTCGCAGCACAATAATAAGGAAAATGCCCTTCGATTACTGAAATCGCAACTCTATGAAATGGAGTTGCAAAAGAGACGAGAAGAGCAATCGAAGGTCGAAGGTCAAAAAATGAAAATTGAGTGGGGCTCACAAATCCGGAACTATGTTTTACATCCGTACAAACTCATAAAAGATGTACGGACAAACGTGGAAACATCCGATGTAAATGGCGTGCTCGATGGCGATTTAAATTTATTTATTAAAGCTTACCTCATGGAGTTTGCATCGGTTTTATAGCAACATTGGTGAGTGCAGTGTGAGTGTGACTAACGAAATTTAGTATGCCTCTCTGTCTCAAAAAACAAAATGCTGAATATGAAAAAGCATACAATCGTAAAAAAAATGCTAAATTTGTGTTCTATGAAGAATAAAGGATTAGTTTTTTTGTCATTTTTTATGATAATAGCAGTGGGCGGATTTGCTCAGTGTGGCAACGAACTGAAACGCGAAGCCTATGAGAAAATAAAAGGAGGCGTGTACCTGAAAGATTTTCGAATTCGCTTCGAAGAGTCGTCTAAAAAAAGTCCTACCAGCGAGGAATTTACCATTATGCTGTATAAAGGTGTGCGGTATAGGTTTGTTGTAAAAAACGATGATACGCGCCCCGGTGAGGGAGTTATTAAATTATATGACGATTTTAAAATCTATGCATCCTCATTCGATGAGGCATCGGCCACACATAATAGCATATTCGACTTTTTCTGCCAAAAAACACAAGCTTACTATTTGTCCGGGCACTTTGATAAGGGCAAAAAAGGCTGCGCAATTATTATGCTTGGTAATATGGGGAAATTTTAAAAATTATTATTATGCTCACTATTTATCACAATCCGCGATGCAAGAAGAGTAGGGCAGGACTAGCATATCTTGAAAATAAGACCTCAGATTTTGAGGTGGTTAAATACCTCAATGAGCCGCTGACAGAAGAGAAATTGACCGAGCTTCTTAAAAAGATGGATAAAAAGCCAATTGAAATAGTCCGGAAGCAGGAGGATTACTACAAGAAAGAACTCAAGTCAAAAGATTTAACTGACAATGAACTTGTTCGGGTCATGGTAAGGAACCCAAAACTTATTGGAAGACCAATTGTTGAAACAGATTCAAAAGCTATTTTAGCTATTCCCCCCGAAGAAATCGAAAAACTTTTTGCATAGTGGAATCTCCAATCATATCATATAAAGAAAATAAGAAAGGTATTATCCGACTCAACCGGCCTGCCGAAAAAAATACGTTTAATCTCGAGTTTGCTAAAACCTTAAACAAAGATCTTCGTGCCTTCGATGCCGATAAAGATGTGCGTGTCATTATTATTGAAGCAGAAGGGAAGCATTTTAGCACCGGTATTGCGTTAGACGAATTTGTGGATAAGGAACCGCATGTACTTCAGCGCATACTAGGAGCTATGGATGAGCACAACAAAACGATTGCCCAAATGAAAAAGCCGGTTATTGCCTCGGTAAAGGGCTATGGCATAGCCAATGGTTCTGGACTTGCCTTTGCATCCGACCTTGTTGTGGCTGCCTCAGATGCCGTGTTTGGCACAACTGCTATTCGCGTAGGACTTGCATGCCTTGGTCCGGCTCTGCCGCTAAGCAGGCATGTTGGGCGCAAAAAACTATTGCAATTACTGATGACCGGACAATACATCTCAGCCATTGAAGCTTACGAAATGGGACTTGTCAATTGGGTCGTTGAGCCCGGCGAACTGAGGAAAAAGTCGTTTGAAGTTGCCGATCAGCTTATCGAGAAAAATCCGCACGCCCTTGCATCGATTAAACAAGTTGTGTACAACGCAGCCGAAATGCCTTATAGTCTGGGTGTAGATGCAGCCACGAATGCTTTTACGCAGCTGGCGCTACACCCTAATGCAAAAGCCGGTTTGCGTGCATTTGCCGAAAAATCAAAGCCAACGTGGCCTCAAGATAATATCGAATGAATCGACTAATAATAATTATTATTATCGGACTTCTGCTGCTTACGTCGTGCGAAGACGATGACCATCTGTTTACTCCACCGGCAAATATCACAACCGATATCCAATACCAGATTGACTATTTTCGGTTGTTGAACGGATTGCCTGTGCTGAAAAAGAGTGTATTCATTGCCGATGTAGCTAAAAGGCATGCCACCTACCTGTGGGAAAACGATACCGTAAATCATGAAGGACAACAAGCTCGGTGCGATGAAATTACCGAGGAATTAGGCCTCAATAGTTGCAACGAAATTGTAGAATATGGCGAATTAAGGGGCATGGAGTTAATAGCAGATTGGAACGCTGACCCACAAAAGCTTAACATGCTCATGAAAAATACACATATTGGTATTGGTGTCGAGACAAAAGATCCGAATAAGTATGTTGTCATTATTTTAGCACGGTAAGCCAAAGGTTTGTTCTGCGTAATTTGCAATTCGGAGACAATAGTTATACCTTCCATTGTGAAATCAAAATACATACATTATGAATTATCGTATTGAAAAAGACACTATTGGCGATGTTCAGGTGCCTGCCGATAAATATTGGGGAGCACAAACAGAACGGTCGCGAAATAATTTTCCTATCGGAGAATCCGGCTCCATGCCTCTGGAAATTATCGAGGCATTTGGCTATCTGAAAAAAGCTGCAGCTATTGCCAACTGTAATTTAGGTGTGTTGGATTCCCATAAGAAAGATATTATTTGCCAAGTGTGCGATGAAATTATAGACCATCAACTCGATGAGCATTTTCCTCTGGTAATATGGCAAACAGGCTCTGGCACACAGAGTAATATGAATGTAAATGAGGTGGTAGCCAATAGAGCACATGTGCTATTGGGTAATAAACTGGGCGAAGGCGAACGTGCTATTCATCCCAATGATGATGTAAATAAATCGCAATCGTCGAACGATACCTTTCCAACCGCCATGCATATTGCAGCATATAAGATGTTGGTGGAGCAAACCATTCCTGCATTTGAAAATTTGCGCCATGCATTGAATGCCAAGGCAGAAGCTATGTCTGATGTGGTTAAAATTGGACGTACCCATTGGATGGATGCCACTCCACTTACGCTTGGGCAGGAGTTTTCAGGCTACGTGTCTCAAATCGACCATGGACTAAGTGCGATCAACAATACGTTGAGCCACCTTTCTGAACTTGCACTCGGAGGTACGGCCGTGGGTACGGGGCTAAACACCCCTGATGGTTACGATGTGGAAGTGGCTAGGATAATTGCCGAACTTACCGGGTACGATTTCGTAACGGCCGAAAATAAATTTGAATCGTTGGCCGCTCACGACGCCATTGTGGGTAGTCATGGAGCGCTTAAACAAGTGGCTGTTTCCATTATGAAAATTGCTAACGATATTCGTATGCTGGCCTCGGGGCCGCGTTCAGGAATCGGCGAAATTATTATCCCGGCCAATGAACCGGGGTCATCCATTATGCCCGGAAAAGTAAATCCCACGCAAGTGGAAGCAATAACCATGGTTGCAGCGCAGGTTATGGGTAACGATGTAGCAATTGGTGTTGGCGGCTCAAATGGGCACTTTGAACTGAATGTGTTCAAACCATTAATGATTGCCAACTTTCTTCAATCTGCACGTTTACTTGCCGATGCGGCAAACTCATTTACCGAAAGGTTGGTTGTGGGAATTGAGCCGAACGAAGAACGTATTCAGGTATTGCTCGACAATTCCCTTATGCTTGTTACGGCACTAAATACGAAAATTGGCTACGAAAAAGCGGCAAAAATTGCCAAAACGGCCTATGCAGAAGGCACAACACTTAAAGAAGCTGCGCTGAAACTCGGGTTCCTTACCGAACAGGAATTTGATGAATGGGTAGTGCCTGCCAAAATGATTGGTCGAAAGAAATAGTATAACTTAAGACGTCAATTAAAAGGGAGTTCGCACAGTGGACTCCTTTTTTTTGTGTCGTAATGTATTCGGATTTCGGTTTGCTGAATAAAACGTAAACAGTGGAACAAATAGCCCAAAATTGCGTATCATAAGAGTAAAAAGAATACCTCACCTAAACTTTTGTGCTATGAATTACTACACTTCCACTACAATGCACGTCGATTTTCCAACCGCTATACAGCAGGTGAAAGCTGCTCTCAAAGATGAGGGTTTTGGTGTTTTATCGGAAATAGATATTCGTCAGAAAATGAAAGAAAAAATGAACACCGAATTTCGGAACTACACCATTTTGGGTGCCTGCAATCCGCCATTGGCGCTAGAGGCGCTTGGTGTTGAAGACAAAGTGGGTGTTATGCTGCCATGTAATGTGATTGTTCAGGAACTTAAGCCGGGCGAAATTGAGGTGGCATCAATCGACCCATTTGCCTCTATGCAGGTAATTGATAACGATGAGCTGTCGATTATTGCCAAGCGAGTGCGCGAAAAACTTGAAAATGTTGTAAATGCGCTATCGGTAACTGTTGAATAGCGTTCTGTGCCGTGTTAATATTTCGTGTGATAATTGTTGGACGGCTGGTTGTCGTCTGTAGGTTTTTGTATGTCTGTGTAAATCCTTATATTGCAGGGCTATAACGGGTAATTAATTGATTAAAACAAAAGGAGTATGAGAAAAATCTATGCTGTATTAGCAGCTGTTTAGCTGCTTTTTATGGTGATACAGCATGACGTAAAAGCGCAGGTTACAATGCAAAATTTCGAGTATTAATTCGTTTTATTCATGAAAGAATAAAATGAGTTTTTTATTGCCTCATATTAGCACGGCATGTAGTAGGACGCCACAGAAATATAGCGGCGCAATTGTGCCACATGCAAACATAAAAAACCAATTATTAACTAAAGAATAGATTCATGAAGAAATTTTATGCTTTACTCCCTATTTTGCTGTTTTTAACGGCAAATATAAGTTTCGCACAAACAAGAGCAGAAAAAGAAAAAATTATTCAAAGTACGAATGTTCAATTTCTTGAAGAGTTCGAAAAAAACGCTACGCAGCGTTTTAACCCAACTTGAAAATTCCGACCATAAAATTAATTATCTCAAAAATATTTTTATTTTATTAGGCACTGATAATCAGTCAGCTACGAAATTTAGCTGCTTTTGGCTAAAATGTTAACGCATTGATAAATAATCATGTAAGAATCTTAATTAATTCCGTAGTCCCCCATAGATTTGGATGCTAATTTTATTATACTTACCTTTGCCAAATGTTTGTAAAACAA
>JAWOEM010000233.1:0-3329 GCA_046482785.1 Salinivirgaceae bacterium | reverse complement strand
ATGCGGCTGTAAAAGCAACTGTTGTGCACTTAATCAACGATAAGGCTTAAAGCGGGTTGGCCTGATCAAATTGGCGGGCTAGCGTAGGAGTGAATGTTCAATGAATATAAATGACATAAAAGAGGCTTGTTCAGCTTTTATATGTCATTTAATTTATTGAACAGAGCGGGGGGAAGCGTAATTTGATCTTGATTTTTTGCTCCACTTTTTTATCAAGAAAAAAGTGGTAACCATAATTGCTTACCAGAAGTTGCAATTTTAGGATAAATTTCTAACATACAGCTTATTACTCATATTAGTGCCTTTTAAGAAAACAGCCCGAAAATTAATTTTCATCATTTCCCATAAGCTATTAATTTACAATGCTTGACTATATAAAAGATATTTTTGAAATCGCTGCGAATTTCACTATTTATTCTTGTGGATTTTGGGTGACACCTAAATTCCGCTAGTAACTACTACACAAACATTGGCTAATACAGAACTTTTAAGGCAAACAGCAACTGTACAACCATTACCAACCTCCATATATTTGCACTCACTGTTAAGAAAAATTATAAATTAGCATAAAACACATCCTCGCACGTAAGTTATATTCAGAAGCCGAGCGATAAAACTCAAAATCAAACACAACAGTAAACAACTGATAAACAAATCAATATACACCCTGCAAAACAAAATTACACCGTCATATAAAAACACATTGCGATTCAAAAAAAGAAGGTTTGTCGGTTTTGGTAAACAGAGCATAAAATTGTGTAGGAAATTTTAAATACAAATTATACCTTAGCTGCAAATTACAGTAGAAATAATTATTGGCACACACCAACACATATGAACGAACGCGTAGCAATTTTTGATCTCGGCTCAAACGCCTTTAAACTACTAATAGCAGAAAAGGCTCATACCCCGGAAGGGTTTATTATAGTACATAAAGAACAGTCAGGGGTAAAGCTTGCCAGCAAAGGCATCAATAAAAAAATTATTACAAAAGAAGCCCGGCTAAGAGCACTGGAAGCCATTGCTGCATTTAAGGTTACAGCCGAGTACTATAAGTGCCGTACCATAAAATGCACGGGCACTTCAGCTTTTCGCGATGCCAAAAATGGTAAAATTCTGGTCGACGAAATTAAGGAGCGCTTTCATTTAGATGTAGAAATAATTAGCGGAGAACGAGAAGCCGAACTCATATATAAAGGCGTTAAAATTGCCTATCATATCGACGAAAAACCGGTGTTCATAATGGATATCGGGGGTGGAAGTTTAGAAATTATTATTGCCAATAATGAGGGCATACAGTTTCAGAAAAGTTACGATTTAGGCATGCGTCGGGTAATGGAAAAGCTCGACCTACCCGATCCATTAAAGCAAAAAGATGTAGATCAAATAATTACATTTTTCGACAATGAATTTTCGGAACTCGATAAAGTGGTGAAAAAAATGAAGCCACACACCCTTATAGGAACCAGTGGAAGCTACGAAACCATCAGTAATATGGTAGAAGCCCAAAAAGGCCGGCCGCTCAAAAAAGTAAGTACAGGCACATTTAAACTATCGCGAGCCCGAATAACCGCACTCCACGATAGCCTCGTGCACAAATCGGAAGAAGAACGTAAAGAAATTGATGGCATGGATCTAATTCGTGTCGACCTAATGGCAATAGCCATGGTTTTTGTCAATCATATAATAAAAAAGTTTAACTTTGATAATGTTGTGTTTTCAGCATTTGCCCTAAAAGAAGGACTATTAAGCGAAGCACTTGATAAAGAATAGAATATTATGACGCGCATTTTGGTAATAGACGATGAAGAAAGCATTCGAAATACACTACAGGAGATACTGGAATACGAGAAATATAGTGTAGACTTGGCTGCAGATGGCGCCGAAGCCATGGAGCAACTGAAAAAAAACCAGTACAACGTAATTTTGTGCGATATTAAAATGCCCAACATGGATGGAATAGAAGTGCTCGAAAGAGCCATCAGACTCCAACCCACAGCTCCTGTTATTATGATATCGGGCCATGGCAATATCGATACTGCTGTAGATGCCATTAAAAAAGGAGCATACGATTTTATTGAAAAGCCATTAGATCTGAACAGGTTACTCATAACCATAAAAAATGCTTTGGATAAATCAACACTTGTAGAAAAAACCAAAGAATTACAACAAAAAGTTAGCAAAACCTACGAAATAGTTGGCCAAAGCCCGGCCATTGAGCAAGTAAAACAAATGATTGAACGCGTTGGCCCTACAGATGCCCGCGTGCTCATTACCGGCGAAAACGGAACCGGAAAAGAGCTTGTGGCACATCAATTACACGAAATGAGCCAACGAACAGCATCACCATTTATTGAAGTAAACTGTGCCGCTATTCCATCAGAACTCATCGAAAGTGAACTGTTCGGTCACGAAAAAGGAGCCTTTACATCGGCCAACAAACAGCGAAAAGGAAAATTTGAACAAGCAAACGGCGGAACGCTTTTTTTAGACGAAATTGGCGATATGAGCCTTTCGGCACAATCGAAAGTGCTAAGAGCATTGCAAGAAAATAAAATATCGCGTGTAGGTGGCGACAAAGACATTGATGTAAATGTACGAATTATTGCCGCCACGAATAAAAACATGCAGGAAGAAATAAAAAACAACCATTTCAGAGAAGATTTATACCACCGCATAAGTGTAATACTCATTCATGTACCCCCACTCCGCCAGAGAACAGAAGATATTCCCGAGCTAGCACGCCATTTTATTAAACAAATATGCGACGAGTATAAAATTAAACCCCTCGAAATCGCAGATGACGCCATCAAGGAATTACAAAACCTTCCATGGACGGGCAATATCAGGGAGTTTCGAAATGTAATAGAACGCCTGATTATTCTTAGTAATAATGCAATACTGGGGCAAGATGTGAAAAGTTTTGCCCACCCATTAAGTACAACTCAAAAACAATAAGCCATGCACCCATCATTAGTTATAGACGGAACAAAGAGCAGTCCAGAAATTATTTTAAACCCGCGCGAAGGAATTTTCTCCTTCAGCGGAACCTCCATGTCTGAAGATGCTGTAGGATTTTACATGCCTGTAATTAAATGGCTTAAAGACTATGCGGCTGACCCCAACCCCATGACGCACGTAAAATTCAAAATGACCTATTTCAACACAGCCTCGTCAAAATTACTGTGGGAAATAATGAGCCTTTTACAAGACCTCTACAGCAATGGAAACAAGGTAAAAATTGATTGGATTTTTCAGGATGAAGATGAAGATATGGAGGAAGCCGGAGAAATTTACGCCGAACGAATGGATATTCCAATCAACCTGAT
>JAWOEM010000137.1:0-4966 GCA_046482785.1 Salinivirgaceae bacterium | reverse complement strand
GGTAATCCTTTAGGCAAGGTTTATACAAAAGGTCAAATGCAAGCTTTGCGCAAAATTTGTGAGTTGCATAGAGTATATTTGATTATCGATGCGGTTTACAAAGAATTGTATTTTGATGAACCTGCATTTTACCCCATCGAAGACTTAAGTGAATACATATTTTACGTAAATAGCTTTAGCAAGTCGCTATCTATTACAGGCTGGCGTATTGGATACTTTTTTACCCACGAATCGCATGCTACCGGCTTACGCGATATTCACGATTATATTGGACTGTGCGTCAACAGTCCGTTGCAAGAAGCCTTGGCAACGTATCTATCGCAAGAGAATTTCGGACGCGATTACATTGCTTCTTTACGAAACAAATTGCGAAGTTCATATTATAAAATGGCCGAGAGTTTAGTTCGTAACGGACTAACGGTGAGCGATGCCAATGGGGGTTATTATGTATGGGCACAGCTACCCGGTGGCGCCGATGGGTTTCAATTTGCCATGGAGCTATACGAAAAATCGGCCGTGGCAGTTATTCCCGGAGAACACTTCAGCGATGCGTCAGTGGATTTTATCCGCTTAAACATTGCACGCCCCCAAGCCGAAGTTGATAAAGGAATTCAGGGAATTGAGGCATTTTTTGAACAGAAAATAGTGTAGCTGTTTTTATAAGAAGCAAATCCAATTTTCGTGCTCGAAAAACAAAAGTGATGGGGCGTGCAAACAACAAAATAGGTTTGTTGTTCTTCATTCAGTGCATCTATTTTTGGAGATAAGGGTAGAATTTTAAGCAGGAATACTAATTTCTATAACGATAACGGCAGTTTTTTTTTCGGAATAAGGAAAAACATATTATATTTAAAAATTATTACAAATAGGAATAACAAAAACCCGAAACAGATGGGATTATACAATCGACTTATAGCCGGACCTCTTGAATCGTTAGACCGTGAACCGGGAAATTTTTTCAAAAATATTTTCTACTTTATATTTAAAATCTCTTCCATAGGGGTTGCCATATACGGTGCATATCTGCTTGTGACCGGGCTTTATGGGAAAACAGGCTATTTTACCATGTTGCGTTCCTTAGATTCGTTCGAATATGTGCGATCCATCATTTGTTTTGTACTGACGTTTGCCATATCGGCTTCAATGTTTTTTGTTGTGGCTGCAATTTTCTGGAAAAGAGCCACCGATTTTAAAACGAAAGATTTTGGCGGAACCATATTCTTGTTTCCGCGGTTTATTAAAATTTTAGGCGAAGCCGTTGCCATAGTGCCTATTTCGGCAGCGCTAATTTCCTTTTTTGCCATAATTCTATCTGCTATTCCCTATGCTCCTATAGAAGCTTTGGGCAATTTGGCCGGGTCTGTAGGATCCAATATGGTGAATACTTTCGTAGGGAATACCTTTGCCGCTATTTTTATTGAAAATGCTTCAGATTACTTTAAATTACTGGCCGATGGTTTTATTGGCTTAGTGTCCGGGTTTTTTATGTCAGTAGGTATTTTATTTGGAACTTATATTTTCGCCGAACTTTTCGAAATGCTAATTTATTTCTTAATTCGCAAACCTCTTTATAAGTAAGCACTTTACCAAATATCCTCACATCTCTGATAAAAAAAATCTCAATACATGACAAGTATTAATTTCAGTAAAAAAGATGTCGAAGAGCAGATTGAGCTAACCCAAACGGCGAAAAAAATAGATCAAATTGATGACGAGTATTTTAATAGATTATCTGATGAAATATTTGAGCATCAACCATTTTTTATGACTGTATTGCTTGGACTGCGATTTGAAGTTTCACTGAATGAGTTAGATGAAATTACGAGAATATACTTTATTATATGGGAATACTTTCGAAAAAATCCAACTATTCTTAAGACAAAAGTGACTGAATCAATGTACAATGAAGTTTTGTTGAAAAATGTTAACATGTTAAAATACAGTGAGGAGGAAGCGAACCCTAAGAATATATATAGCCAAGATGTTCAGAGAATAAAGTCACAATCATTAATGTCCATAGTTTTTTCTCGATTTCGGGATAGGCAAATACTTGCAGACATAGATATTGAAAAAAAGGGACTTGCCATTCTTGGAATAAAAAGCTTCATTGAATGTTTTGAAATAATTCTTAAAAGTAAGGCGTAATTGCCTATCGGTTTTGAACTTTAAAGTGATTTTTGAATAGCTATGAGTGGAATTATATTGGTTGTTGGTGGAGTACTTTTTATTAGTATAGGAACTATTATTCATCTTTTCAATAGAAAAGAGGTTGTTGATTTAGATATCGAAAGACAAGATATTGATGAGGAAATAGCTTCCGATGACGAAATACATTCAGAATTAGATTCTTTAATAAACCTGGCAGTTGTTGACGGTGTTCTAACGAAGAATGAACATGAAATGATTCTTAATAAAGCTATGGAATTAGGAGTTGAAACTTATTTAGTGGAAGGGGTACTGACAAAAAGGCTACAGGAAACTTCTGTTAATGCAGAAACAAAACTAATTGATAAAATAAAGGAATCAGGCGATATTTTTGAGCAGTTTGTAGTTTCTAAATTCGATACTCGGTATTTTAAGTTGAAAGAATGGGCCGGCGATAAATATATTAATGGAATATATGCAGAAACAACAACAAACCCTGATTTAGTATTATGCTACTCTGCAGGAAAAACGCAAAAAACAATTGCGGTTGAGTGTAAGTATCGATCGAAGTATACGAAAGATGGTGTTTTTTGGGCAAGTGACAAACAAATATCAAACTATAGAAACTATCAGGATGAGACAAAAATAACTGTCTTTGTTGCAATTGGAGTTGGCGGTGAGCCCTGTAGTCCAGAGGAATTGTTCATTATACCTTTAGATAAACTTTTTGATCGTTTCATTTCTCGAAGGAAAATGCAGTATTACCGAAAAAATAATTTTAAAAGTAAAAATATTTTTTTAGATGTAGATAATTTGAGATTGCTTTAACTATGAATAAAAAATCGATTTACTTAATTGTCTTAGGAATTGCCTTAGTTATATCTGGTGTAATTGTCGAAGTTGTTGCGTTTACTGAAAGAAATGAAGAAGAGACCTACAGTAGTTTACAAAAGCAAATGGACTTTCGTCAAGTAGTTTTTAATAAATTTTCCGATAAATATTTCACTATTGAAAAGGTTCAGACAGGAACTACTTCTACTCATCAGTTATTTAAAGTTAATTATAATATAAAAGGGAATGTAGATTCCTTTTATATTGAAGCTTTGTGGCAGACCACCAAAGATGAAAATCAGATACAAGATGTTGATTTACGTAGCATTAATAAGCATATTCATTTAAGCAATGAAAGAAATCAATTACCCGATTTTATTATAATAGGAGTGGGCAGTAATCCGTCTTTGCCCAAACAATTGTTTGTTGTTCCTGTAAATGACTTATCTTCATTTCATATTAGTAGTGATTTTTTGGAAAAGTATCGCAAAGACGATGTCAAAAAGAATTTTTTCTACCATACAGATAGAAATGTATTAAAATAGTTAGGATATTTTACCGTTATATCACACTCATGCAGTAATTCATTATCTAAACAACATCAACCCATGGAACTTTCCCTTTCGCACGTATTACCTTATCCGCTAAAAGAGATGGAGCATCATGCTCAAAGTTTTTGGAATAGCGGAACGTTAGAGTTTCAGCAGGGCGAGGTTTATGAAATTATTGCTCCTTCAGGAAAAGGAAAAACCACGCTGCTCGATATTTTGTTCGGAAAGCGGAAAGATTTTGATGGCATCTACACCATAAATGGCTCGGCTACAAATAAGTTGCCACTGCAACAATGGGCTGCTATACGAAGAGAGCACGTCAGCTATGTTTTTCAGGGGCTGCGCCTATTCAAGCACCTTACCGGGTGGGAGAATATTGCCATAAAAAATAGATTGACAGGATATTTGTCCGAAAGTGACATTCTTTTGTTTGCCGAGAAATTAGCCATTGCCGACCAACTCCATAAAAAAGCCGGGCTCATGTCTTTTGGACAGCAGCAACGTTTGGCTTTAATTCGGGCGCTGGCACAACCGTTCAGTTGGCTGCTGCTCGATGAGCCATTTAGCCATATCGACCGCGAAACGGCCCATGAAGCTGCCAAGCTCATAACGTCTACCTGCAAGGAAAGGGGTGCGGGGTGCATTGTCACCCGACTGGGAAGCGAATCGTATATTTCTGCCAATCATCAAATTATTCTTTAACTATGCTGCGAAAAATTCTGTTCAATAATATTCCGGCTACCTATACAATAGGCGCTGTTTTTGGCGTTTTAATCGGGTTTTTACTTTTGATGCTCACCCTTAATGCCTGGAATTTGTACACTGCATTTACCGGATCGACGCAAGGACAAAGTGAACAATTTGTAACTATAAACAAGAAAGTTGGGCTTTTAAATAGCTTGAACAGCAGTTTTAGTTCGTTTAAAGAAGCCGAAATAGATGACCTAAGCCAACAACCATTTATCGATGATTGGGCTCCATACCTTCGGTCAACTTTTGCGGTGCAAGCATCGCGACAAGCATCGGCCAACATGCCTTACATGCGTACCGAAATGTTTTTCGAAGCTTTACCCAGTCGGTTTCTGGATCATAAACCTAAGGAGTTTACGTGGGAAAAAGGACAGAGCCACATTCCAATTATTATTCCTAAGGAGTACCTGAATTTGTATAACTTCGGATTTGCAAAAGCGCAGGCTGGGCCGCACCGGCATCGAGGTCAGCCTGATCGGCCTGGGCACGATGACCTGGGGCGAGCAGAACACCGAGGCCGAGGCCTTCGAACAGCTCGATTACGCACTGGAGCGCGGGGTCAACCTGATCGATCGCGAACCGCAGATTCTCCTTCATCGTCGCGACCCGCTCCTGCTCGAGCTGCAGCTGCCGCACGCTCAGGAACAGGCTCACCGCCCCCGCGACCAGGAGCAGGCCGAGGGTCATCG
>JAWOEM010000085.1:0-6023 GCA_046482785.1 Salinivirgaceae bacterium | reverse complement strand
CTGTGCTGAGTAAAGGAAAAGTAACTTATGGCTTTAATAAAAATCCATTGTCCTCCTTTTTTTCCCATACAGTGCCCCACAAAATTGGTAATGGAAAACATGAGGTGGAACGAAATCAGCAGTTGATTGCAACATTAACTGATTCGAAGCATGCAAAACCGATTCTTGAAATTGATGACCGTGCACAAATGGCCGTAAAACCCTTCCTAAAGGGGAAATATATTTGCATAGCTCCGGCTTCGGTGTGGTTTACGAAACAGTTCCCTGTGGAGCAATGGCAAGCGTTTTTGGCTCAACTACCTCAAAAGTTAAAAGTTTACATTATTGGTGCTCCTGCCGATGCCGGTATAGCAGAATTACTCATTAAGAACTTGCCTAACCATTCGATTATTAATTTATGTGGCGAACTATCGCTTATTGAGTCGGCGGCATTAATGAAAAAGGCTGCAATGAATTATGTGAACGACTCAGCTCCGTTGCATTTGGCAAGTGCTGTGAATGCACCGGTTCGAGCGATTTTTTGCTCGACAGTTCCTGAGTTTGGTTTTGGTCCGTTGTCAGATAATTCGAAAGTCATTGAAATTGAACGAAAGTTGGAGTGTCGGCCCTGTGGCCTTCACGGAAAAAAGAAATGTCCGATTGGTATCTTTGCCTGCGCTATGGAGATCGATACGCAGGCTATGGCACAGGAACTTAAGAAGCTGACTTAGAGTGATCCAGCAAACCGGGTACTTTCCGTGCTAATTCGCAAATAGCCAAATATTACTCTGTAAACCCGGTTGGTGGTGTAATTCGTGATTCAATAAGTAAACCTACGCAACCCTTTGGCTTATATCGCGTGTTATTGGTTCTGGTAGCTGGTGTTTCTAGTGAAATAATTGCTTCAAAGGTATTGACAGAAGAAAACTCCAAGTTTGTATTAATCTGGTCATGCGTATTATCATACATTACCTCATTGGTAGCTTTATCTGTAATTTGCATAAAAACTTTCGATCCGAAAATGTCGGATGCGGCAACACATACATGATAGTCGTATCCATTTCGAAAGGTAACTGACACTTGTTGGAACTCTCCTTTTTGCATGGCAAAGCTTATTGAATATGGTGTGGGGATATATCCGTCTGCATTTTTCGAAAGGCAATTTGTCTGATGAAACGTTGCACACTCCTGAGCCAACACAGAAGTGTTATTCATCATACAACAGATAGAAAAAACAACAAGGATTGGTGTAAAAAGTCTCATTTTTGAATGCCCAAAGTGAAAATCAAAAGCCTTTACGCGGTGTAACCATATACTCGATAAGCACACCTACACATCCCACCTCGTTGTCGCGTCGAATGAGCATTTTACTTTGTTTTTGAACAAGCGGTGATTCACCTTGTATTTCAATCTCAATAAACAACTCAATGGTGGTGGTAACAGTAAATTCAAAATCTTTGGCATAATTATCCTGACTATTATCATACAATACTTCTCCTCCCATTTTGTCAATTATGCGAAAAATGATAGGCTTATTAAATACATCATCATGACAAATAGTTATCCGGTAGTCGCGGCCGTTATAAGCTTCAATAACGGTACGAGATCGCTGTCCTTTATGGAATAATCCACTTCTCGATTCCGAATTATATTGATAGTACTTATTGGTCGATTTATCGCAGTTTTGTTTGTGATAATTAAAACACCGCGATTTTGAATAGTCGTGTGTCTGCGCATGGCCTACGAGGGCATATCCGGCTATAAGTAAGAGGAATAAGTATCTCATGGGTATAAAAATTTTACTTTAACGGTATCAATAAGGGGTATAATTGTTTCATTGTTGCTGTTTCTGAATGTCACTCCTTCGATATTTACAAATCGGTAATTTATCTTTTCATTCTGAATTAATTCCTTCATCTCTTTGGGCATCATACTATCATAAACGGTGTTTCGTACATTTTTCCCAAGCGCAAACATGCTATATGTAAATTTTTGAACTGACATTCCCGGGGTGTTTGTTCGTAATTTTCCTGTTTTTGTAAATTCGTCTTTCAATATACTGATAACACTCGAATCGGCAACTTTATTGCCAACTACTAATAGAGCTCTTTCGTTTTTTCCTGTATTTGTTTGACAATTTCCGTTTACTGTTGTCAAAAACAAAATAATTAGTACTACTACCAAATATTTTGTCCACTGCAAATATAGCAATTGTATTATTTTTTCCATAAGATTGGATTAATGTTGTTAACAATATAATTACCTTTTTTCGATATCGCTATTTTTAGCATCCATTTTTCAGTTGTATTTAGTTCGATAGATGGCTTATAATTAATTAATTAAAAAGGTTAGCCCTGCTCCCTCTTCATAATGGTAAAAAAACGAAAAAAAAGTTATGCAAACAAAAAAAAGGCTGAATGAAAAACATTCAGCCCATTATATTGTGGTAATTTTTTCTTACTCAGAAAAAACTTCAAACTCGATCTCAACATTAACCTCTTTGTGAAGTCCAATGTTTGCTTTGTAAGTACCAACCTCTTTAATTGCATTTCCGGGAATAGCTATTTTCTTACGATCAATATCAAATCCTTTTTTCGCAAGTGCTTCAGCAATTTGAATTGTGTTGACAGATCCGAAAATTTTGCCTGTTGAGCTTGTTTTAGCTCCAATCTTAATTTCTTTTCCTTTAATTTGCTCTGCAATTTTCGTGGCTTCCTCAATAAGTTTAGCCTCTTTGTGTGCGCGTTGACGTTTGTTTTCGGCCAACACTTTCTTAGCAGAAGAATCTGCTAAAATAGCCATACCTTTTGGAATTAGGTGGTTACGTGCATAACCACTTTTCACCTCTACAATGTCGTCGGTATGACCTAAATTCAGAATATCTTGTTTTAATATAATCTCCATGGTCTGAAAAGTTAATTATTTCATCAAATCGGTTACATATGGCAACAGTGCAAGGTGACGAGCACGCTTAACTGCTGTAGAAACTTTACGCTGATACTTTAATGAAGTACCTGTAATACGGCGGGGTAAAATTTTGCCCTGCTCGTTAAGGAATTTTCTTAAAAATTCCGGATCTTTGTAATCGATGTATTTAATGCGGTTTTTCTTAAAACGGCAATACTTCTTTTTCTTTATTTCAACCGATGGTGGGGTCAAATATCTGATATCGTCTTTTCCTTGTGCCATAGCTTATTCCTCCTTTTTGTCTTTTGCTTGTTCTTTTTTCGCTCTCTTCTTTTCACTGTACTCGATAGCGTATTTGTCTAGACTCATGGTTAAGAAGCGCATTACACGCTCGTCGCGACGGTACTCAATTTCGAGTTTACTGATGAATTCAGGATCGGCCTTAAATTCAAACAGGTGATAAAATCCGGTTGACTTTTTTTGGATTGGATAAGCAAGCTTGCGTAAGCCCCAATCTTCTTCGTGTACTATTGAACCGCCTTGGGCTTCAATTAGATCACGATACTTGGTAACCGCTTCCTTCATCTGTGCTCCAGATAAAACGGGATTTGCAATGAAAACGGTTTCGTAATGGTTCTGCATTTTAAAAATAATTTAATTAATAATTTGTTTACGTAATTTGGTTTTACGGGCTGCAAAAATAGTAATTCTTTTTTATAATGAAAATTATTGGTAGATGTTTTTTGATGTTTTCTATTGAACCCAAAATCCGCAAATAGAAAAGCCCGGATGTGAGCCGGGCTTTCCCGTAAAGTTTATAAAAAAATAAGTGATTATGAAAACCTTTATTTTAAAAGCGTGTGAACATGTGAATCATCGGTATCAAAATTAATTATTCTCTCTAAATCAGATGGTTAAGCTGTGGTTAAAAAGGGTTAAAAAAGGTTAAAGTACTACTTTCGGTCTAAAAATCGTATTAGCTTTGCATCAACAGATAAAGGAAATGTTCGTTTTAGAATAATCATTTAAGACCTAAATTCCGCAGGGATTTAATTTTTCAAGGTTAAAATCCTTACGGAATTTAGGTTAACCCCGATTTAGAAAATCACTCATTTGGGTGAAGAATGAAGCCGAATGAGATGATTTACTTAATCGAATTCGCAAGGAATACAAAGATATATTGTGTAATTCTTTGCGGATTTTGGGTAAGAATTGAAAAGAATAAAGCCGGCAAGTTTAACGAAATTATTTCGGTACAATCTTTAAAATCACGAATCCATTGCATAAAAAAAATATCAAATACCTAATCGGACTCGTAAGCTTTGCGCTTGTGGGAATTATAACCGTGCAGTTATTGTGGATAAACAATACGATCTCTGAAAATGAGCGCCAGTTTCATGCGCGCGTATACGCTATGCTCCAACGTGTGGTGCAAAATACAGAACGCAATGAGGTAGCCCTCATGTACCGTATTCGCCCACGCGTAAACAGACATTACACTCAATCGTCAGCGGGGTTATCGGCAACTTTTATCGATTCTGTGGTTCGTAACTTCAACAGTCGTTCTATTGATGAGTTGCGGCGTTTTTCCAAAAACAGTCCTTTTTCCAAAGAAATTGATCAGTTCATTAATCAACTGGATCAAATGCAACAAGGCTTTGAAGGTAAAATAAGCAATAAAAATGAACGGTTACAATATGTGCACCAGTGGCTTACATTTGAAGCAGAGGTTAAACGGTTGCCACTGAAAAAACGGTTGCAATTAAGCAGGCTCGAAGATATTTTGTTGCAGGAAAAAGCCAACTTCAACATTAACACGCCTATGGAGTATGCGGTTTTTGATCCAAATCAGCAAACTGCGGCATTACAATCGAAAGGTTTCCAAAAGAAAGACACCATGCTCTATAGTGCAGATATTTTTCCAAATGATGTAATTAGTGCCAGTCCGCGGCTCTATGTCGACTTTCCCGAAAAAAATAAGTTCCTACTGCATTCCATACAATGGTTACTTCTACTATCATTACTTTTTACACTCATTATATTAGTGTCGTTTTATCTCACTGTAAAAACAATTTTGCAGCAAAAGAAAATTTCAGAGGTGAAAAACGATTTCATCAACAATATGACACACGAGCTAAAAACACCTATTGCCACCATCTCATTGGCTACCGATGCCATGGCGCACAGTATCAACGACTCGGCAAAAGGGTTTACCGGCATCATTAAGCAAGAGAGTGAACGCATGCACAAACATGTGGAGCAAATATTACAAATGGCACGAATCGATCGGGATGAGTTTAAAATTAATACTGAAAATGTTGATATTGGTGAATTTGTTAAAGATGTATGCGAGAACCAAATGATTCGTATCAATGAGAAAAATGGTACGCTTCAATTAAATCTTCCCGAAAATGAGGTTTATGTGGAAGCCGATCCTGATCATTTTGCAAACGTGGTATATAATTTACTCGACAATGCATTAAAGTACTCCAAAAACGAACCACATATCGAAATTACAATTAATGAATCGAACGACTACGTGTACTTTAACGTTAAGGATAATGGTATGGGCATGTCGCGTGATGTGAGTAAGCATGTGTTCGACAAGTTTTACCGTGCAGGTAGTGGTAATGTACATAATATAAAAGGCTTTGGCCTAGGCTTAAGCTATGTAAAGGCCGTGGTTAACCGGCACAGAGGCGATATTTCTGTTAAAAGTGAACCTGGAAAAGGTTCAACCTTTACTGTTAAATTGCCTGTATTAAAGCAACTTGAAGCAGCTAAAGAGCCCAATACAGATTAAAGCTCCACAAGTAGTGATGGGAAATATGAGCAAGTTTGTTCCTAAATCATGAGCAACAAAAAAGTTACTGAACAATTATCAAAAAATATACAGATGAACCGAGCCATGACTAAAAATAAGACACACACCCGCATGAGTATTATGAACCTACAAATAGTATGTGGCGTATATTGGACTTATCATGGCGATCTCCATATGGCCTTTGAAAATTAAAAATAAACATAAACATAAGCTGAAGGAAATATTACAAAGATTTTTTCTACTGAAAGTTCTTTTTTCCAGTCTTCATACTGCTGACAGCTGGATTTTTTTACAACACCTTTTTCAACAAGAT